>NZ_DKJX01000079.1:0-116191 GCF_002454935.1 Massilia sp. UBA6681 | reverse complement strand
CGCGCCGCGCCGCAGGGCAGGCAGGCTGCAGCCGCCGGCAAGGCCGACGCCGCCCAGCGCCATCGACAGCAGCACGCGGCGGCGCCGGCTATCCGGCGGCGCGTTCACAGGTTTCCTTTCTTGAGCTGGTCCACGGCGAAATGCGCGGCCCTGGCAGTGAGCGCCATATACGTGAGCGAAGGATTCGCCGTTCCGCTCGAGGTCATGCAGGCGCCATCGGTGACGAAGACGTTCGGGGCACCCCATACCTGGTTGTGGCCGTTCAGCACCGAGGTGCGCGCATCGCGGCCCATGCGGGCCGTGCCCATTTCGTGGTTGCGCAGGCCCATGTTGTCGTGCGCCTCGTGCGCGGTGATGTTGGTGAAGCCCGCACGTTCGAACATCTCGCTGCCCGCGGCCAGCATGTCGCGGGTCATCGCATGCTCGTTGTCGCCGAAAGCGGCGTCGACCTCGAGCAAGGGCATGCCCCAGGCATCGCGCAGGCTCGGGCTCAGGCTGACCTTGTTGCTGTGGTAAGGCAGGCATTCGCCGATGCCGCGCATGCTGATCTGCCATGGACCGGGATCGCGCAAGGCTTCCTTGAGTTCCGGCCCCAGGCCCGGGGGCGTAGCACGCGGCGTGCGCGTGCTGCTGCCCTGGTAGGCGAAGCCGCGCAGGAAGGCGCTGCTGCGGTCGGACCCGAGATTGCGAAAGCGCGGCAGGTAGACGCCGCCGGGACGACGCCCCTGGTAGTACTGATCCTGGAACATCGGAATCTTGGCGCCGATCGTGGCATTGCAGTTATGGTCCATCGGGTTGTGTCCCAGCTCGCCGCTGTCATTGCCCATGCCCCGCGGGAAGCGGCTGGAGGTGGAGTTCAGCAGGATCAGCGTCGTGTTCAGGGTCGACGCATTGACGAACACGAGCTTCGCAAAATACTCGGTGCTTGCCCTGGTGTTCGCGTCGATGACGCGCACGCCCCTGGCCTTGCCGCTGGCCGGATCGACAATAATGGATTCCACCACCGAGTGCGGCCGGATGGTCAGCAGGCCGGTCCGGGCCGCCGCCGGCAGGGTCGCGCTATTGCTGCTGAAGTAGCCGCCGAATGGACAACCGCGCACGCACAGGTTGCGGTTCTGGCAGCTGCCGCGGCCGAGGTGCGGCACCGACAGGTTGGCCATGCGCGCGATGATCAGGTGGCGGTCTCCATAATGCCTGGCGAGCTGGCGCTTGAAGTGCTCCTCGGCCGGTGTCATCTGCAGTGGCGGCAGGAATTCGCCGTCCGGCACCTGGGACAGGCCATCGCGCGTGCCGCTGACGCCCACGAACCGCTCCACGTGGCTGTACCAGGGCGCGAGGTCGCGATAGCGGATTGGCCAATCGACGGCGATGCCTTCCCTGGCATTGGCTTCGAAATCCTGCTCGCTCCAGCGCTGGGTCCAGCGCCCCCAGGTCAGCGAGCGCCCGCCCAGCTGGTAGCCGCGGATCCAGTCGTAAGGGCGGGTTTGCACATACGGGTGTTCCTTGTCCTTGACGAAGAAGTGCTCGGTCGCTTCCTGGAAGGAGGCATGGCGGCTGGCGATCGGATTGTCCTCCCGCATCTTGCGGCTCAGCTGATTCCGGTTGGGCAGCTCCCACGGCGCGCTCAGCGCGGTCGGATAGTCCGCGATGTGTTCCACCGTCCGGCCGCGCTCGAGGACCAGGGTGCGCAAGCCCAGTTCGCACAACTCCTTCGCCGCGAAACCGCCGCTGATGCCCGAGCCGATCACGATGGCATCGTAGGTCTGGACATCGGCTGCCTTGATGTTGAGCGCCGGTGCGGCGGGAGAGGCTGGGATCGTGTTCATCAAACGCATGATATACTCGCATCGTCATGCTTGTCCCCATCGTATGAGACGACTCCTCGTCATTTTCCTGATCCTGCTGTTCCCGCTGAACGTCCTGGCCTTGTCGATTTCCGTGTCGACGGCGCAGCCCGATGGCGCGCACACGCATGCGAGCATGACCGGCATCGATGCCTTCCAGGGCAACGCCAACGCCGACATCGATCCCGACGAGCCGCCCTCGGTGGCCGACCTGCATGACCTCGTGCACCAGGACACCCGCCTGAACCTGGCCGGCCTGCGCGCCGCCGCGGTGCCGCAGCACGCCGCGCCGCCTTACCGCCTCTCCCTGCCGCCTCCCGACAAGCCACCCCGCCGCGCCTGACGCGGGAGCGTGGCTCCCCTCCTGTCGTCCGTCCGGTTCGCCCTGGACGGCGCCCGCGCGCGCCTGCCTGCCTCCGGACTTCTTCCGCCGACCATCGTCGGTGGACCCCGCTTCTTCACATTTATTAAGGCAAGCAAGATGGAATGGCTAATGGACCCCTCGATATGGGTGGGTTTGCTGACCCTGGTGTTCCTGGAAATCGTCCTGGGCATCGACAACCTGATTTTCATCGCGATCCTGGCGGACAAGCTGCCGCCGCACCAGCGCGACAAGGCCCGCCTGCTGGGCCTGTCCCTGGCCATGGCCATGCGCCTCGGCCTGCTGACGATCGTCTCCTGGCTGGTCACCCTGACCACGCCGCTGTTCTCGCTCGGTTCCTTCAGTTTCTCCGGGCGTGACCTGATTCTTCTTATCGGCGGCCTGTTCCTGCTGTTCAAGGCCACGGTCGAGCTGCACGAGCGCATCGAGGGCGTGGTCCACGTCCAGTCCGGCAACAAGGTGTATGCCGGCTTCGCCGCCGTGGTGGCCCAGATCGTCGTGCTCGACGCGGTGTTCTCGCTGGACGCGGTGATCACGGCGGTGGGCATGGTCGACGAACTGTGGGTCATGATGGCGGCCGTCGTCATCTCGATCGGCGTCATGATCCTGGCCTCGAAGCCGCTGACCCGCTTCGTCAACGCCCACCCGACCGTGGTGGTGCTGTGCCTGAGCTTCCTGTTGATGATCGGCCTGAGCCTGATCGCCGAGGGACTGGGCTTCCACATCCCGAAGGGCTACCTGTACGCGGCGATCGGCTTCTCGGTGCTGATCGAGACCTTCAACCAGTTCGCGCGCCGTAACTTCCTGAAGAACGAGGCGCGCCTGCCGTTCCGTGAGCGCACCGCCGACTCGGTCCTGCGCCTGCTCGGCAAGCCTCGCCATGCCCAGGAAGAGGTGCCGGACGAAGCGCGCGAGCCGGACGACAGTTTCGCCGTCGAGGAGCGCAACATGGTCAGCGGCGTGCTGACCCTGGCCGACCGCTCGATCCGCTCGATCATGACGCCGCGCGCCGAGATGTCCTGGGTGAACCTGGAACAGGACGCGGCCACCATCCTGCAGCAGCTGCAGGAAACCCCGCACAACCAGCTGCCGGTCTGCCGCGGCGACGTCGACCGGGTGGTGGGCGTGGCCCGGACCAAGGACCTGATCGGGGCGCTGCTGCTCCACGAGCGCATCGACGAGGCCGACCCGGCGCTGCTGCGCAAGCCGATCTACCTGCCCGACACCGCCGGCGTGCTGCGCGCCATGGACACGCTCAAGCGCGCCCGCGGCCAGCTGGTGCTGGTGGCCGACGAGTACGGCGTGGTCCAGGGCCTGTTGACGCCGATCGACCTGCTGGAAGCGATCGCCGGCGAGTTCCCGGACGAGGACGAGCAGCCGGCGATCCGCGCGCAGGGAGCGGGCCGCTGGGAGGCCGACGGCAGCGCCGACCTGCATCTGCTCGAGCAGGTGCTGGAGTCCGACCGCCTGGTCGACCCGGACGCCGACTACAGCTCGCTGGCCGGCTACCTGCTGGCGCGTTTCGAAACCCTGCCGGCCGCCGGCCAGGCGATCGAGACCGACGGGCTGCGCTTCGAGATCCTGGCTGTGGAAGACCGGCGCATCCTGCGCGTTGCGATCACGCGCCTGGACCTGCAGGCGCAGGACGCCGCGGGCTGACTCTTTATCTCATTTGTCATTGAAGGAAAACCCATGAAACGCATTGTGCTGTTCCTCGCCACTAACCTGGCCGTCGTGCTGGTCCTGAGCCTGAGCGCCAGCCTGCTCGGCGTCAACCGCTTCCTCACCGCCAACGGCCTGAATCTCCCCATGCTGCTGGCCTTCGCCGCGCTGATGGGCTTCGGCGGCGCCTTCATCTCGCTGTGGCTGTCCAAGCCGATCGCCAAATGGTCGACCAAGGCGCGCGTCATCGCCCAGCCGGCCAATGCCACCGAGGCCTGGCTGCTCAATACCGTGGGGGAGCAGGCGCGCAAGGCCGGCATCAAGATGCCGGAAGTGGCCGTGTACGAGGGCGAGCCGAACGCCTTCGCCACCGGCGCCACCCGCAACGGCTCGCTGGTCGCGGTGTCCACGGGCCTCCTGGCCTCGATGTCGCAGGAGGAGGTCGAAGCCGTGCTGGCGCACGAGGTGGCGCACATCGCCAACGGCGACATGGTCACGCTGACCCTGGTCCAGGGCGTGGTCAACACCTTCGTGGTGTTCCTGGCGCGGGTGGTCGGCTACGCCGTCGACCAGATGCTGCGCCGGAACGACAGCGAACAGTCGGGCCCGGGCATCGGCTACATGGTCACGGTGGTGGTGTGCGAGATCCTGTTCGGCATCCTGGCCAGCATCATCGTGATGTACTTCTCGCGCCAGCGCGAATTCCGCGCCGACCGCGGGGCTGCACAGATCCTGGGCCGCCCGCAGCCGATGATCGCGGCGCTGCGCCGCCTGGGCGGCCTGGCCGAAGGGGAGCTGCCGAAGAACATGGCGGCCTTCGGCATTTCCGGCAAGGGCGCGCTGTCGCTGTTCTCCAGCCACCCGCCGATCGAGGCGCGCATCGCGGCATTGCAGGCGCAATGACCGGCCCAGCCGCGGGGAGCGCGCTGTCGGCGGTGCTGCAGCGCCTGGCCGAGGAGGAGGGCGAGCGGATCTCGATCGGCGACCTGCTCGCGGCCCTGGGCGACCGCGCGCTCGGCGCCCTGCTGTTCGTGTTCGCCTTTCCCAACGCGCTGCCGGCGCTGCCCGGCACCTCGGCCATCCTGGGCCTGCCGCTGGTGTTCCTGGCGGCGCAGCTGGCGTTCGGGCGCCAGCCCTGGCTGCCGCGCTTCATCGCGGCGCGTTCGATACCGCGCCCGGCCTTCCGCGCGCTGGTAGGGCGCATGCACCCCTGGCTGCAGCGCGCCGAGCGCCTGCTGCGGCCACGCGCCGGCGCGCTGGCGCTGCCGCCGATGGAATACCTGGTGGGCGCGGTGTGCCTGGTGCTGGCCGTGGTCGTGCTGCTGCCGATCCCGATGGGGAACATGCTGCCGGCTTTTTCGATCAGCCTGCTGGCGCTCGGCATTCTCGAACGCGACGGCTACTGGATCCTGGCCGGCCTGGCCGCGGCCCTGGCATCCGCCGCGCTGGTGTCGGGCGTGGTGATCGTGTTCGTCAAGATGGCGCTGTACGCGGTGGCGGCCTGGCTGCCTTAGGCGCCAGGACTGCCGTCAGCGTGCGGGACGGGGATGCCGGCGGCGGTCGCGCTGGCGGAAGTGTTCGGGAGAGCACAGCACGCGCAGGGCCACCCGGCGCGGCACCCCGACCTGTTCCATGAACAGCAGGGCGGGGTGGACGCCGTAGCGCGCGCATAATTTCAGGCCCTCGTCGACCTGGCCAGCCGTCACCAGGTCACTGCGTGCATCGTTCCTGCTCTGCTCTGCCATGCGTTCCTCCATGCGAGCGAAGGATGCTAGCAGAGCTGTAAATGCACTTAAAGTAAATTCTTAAGACTTTGCATTAAGTTGATGTTTTAGTGGCTAAACAGCAAAAATTGCCGGTTTGGTATTGCAGACCGGACTTCGAGCTGCTCAGCCAACCATGCGGTTGAACAGCTCGCGCGCGGCCAGGCCGCCGCCACCGATGAGCAGGCTGAAATACAGGATGGTGACGACGTTGCTGACGTGACCCAGCAGTACGCTGACGCCGTCGCGCTGCAGCAGGCCGATCGCCAGGAACAGCAGGGCGACCGCGGGGAAAGTGTTGCTGAACGGGATCAGGCCGAAGGGCATCATCAGCAGCACGGCGCCCAAGATCAGGCCGGCGTTGTTGAGATGCTCGATCGAGCCATTCGCCACCAGCCACTGGATACGATTCGGCTTGCACACCCGTTCGATCCGGTACAGCCAGGGCAGCGCCTTGCGCAGCGCCGGGCGCAGCTTGCTGGTGGAGATCAGTCGGTGCTTCAGCTTTGCCGGGACCCAGAGTTCGCGGCCGAACAGGCGGCTGACGCCGATCAGGAGGATCGCGGCGCCGAACACGGTGCTCACCCCCGGAATCGACACCGGGATCAGGAAGACCAGGGTGAGCAGGGCGGTCAGGATCAGCAGGCCTTCGTTGCCGACACGGCGGATCAGTTCGCTCAGGGTGATGCCGCCGGGCGGCAGGGAGCGGACCATGCCGCGCAGTTTCTTGAAGACCGGTTCAGCTTGCATGGGTTCTTTCATCGTGCTTCTCATGGTTCCTGGCGGGAAGGCAAGAGTATAGTGCAGGAGCGCATGCTTCCGCCGCTGAATGGCAAGTGCGCGCAGCCCACAGGCCGCTGTCCGTTCCCGTTCAGCCGCGCCGCGCAGCCTCGATCGCCGCCACGTCGATCTTGCGCATCGTCATCATCGCCTCGAACACGCGCTTCGCCACGGCCGGGTCGGGGTCGGCGATGCCTTCGCTGAGCACGCGCGGCGTGATCTGCCAGGACAGGCCCCACTTGTCCTTGCACCAGCCGCAGGCGCTTTCCTGGCCGCCGTTGCCGACGATGGCGTTCCACAGGCGGTCGGTTTCTTCCTGGTCATCGGTCGCGATCTGGAAGGAAAAGGCTTCGGTATGGGAGAAGACCGGGCCGCCGTTCAGGCCGATGCAGGGGATGCCGGCCACGGTGAAGGCGACGGTCAGGACGTCGCCTTGCTTGCCGGCCGGATAGTCACTCGGTGCGCGGAACACCTCGCCGAGCGCGCTGTCGGGAATGGTCGCCGCGTAGAACTGCGCCGCTTCCAGCGCGGTTCCGTTGAACCAGAGGCAAATCGTGTTCTTGCTGACCATGGCATGTCTCCCATCGTAGGCACATCGTTCGGAATATCGCGCGCCAGCATAACGCAATCGCGCGCGCCTTCCTCGCTTGCCACGGTCTCCCTTACGGAAGATCAGTCCAGGTCGGAAGCGTCGTGACGCTCGGGAACCTGCTCCTCCGGATTGCCACGAACCCGGTTGACCTTGCGGCCACGGACGACGGCCGGGCGCGCGGCGATCTCGTCGGCCCAGCGGCGCACGTGCCGGTACTCGTGCACCGAGAGGAATTCGCCGGCATCGTACAGCTCGCCGCGCACCATGCCGCCGTACCACGGCCAGATCGCCATGTCGGCGATCGTGTACTCGTTGCCGGCCACAAACTGCTTGTTGGCCAGCTCGCGCTCGAGCACGTCGAGCTGGCGCTTGGTCTCCATCGCATAGCGGTCGATCGGATACTGCAGTTTTTCCGGCGCGTAGGCATAGAAGTGGCCGAAGCCGCCGCCCACGAAGGGCGCCGACCCCATCTGCCAGAACAGCCAGTTCATGGTCTCGGCGCGCGCCGGACCATCTTTTGGCAGGAAGGCGCCGAACTTCTCGGCCAGGTAGACCAGGATCGAGCCGGATTCGAACACGCGCACCGGCTGTTCGGCGCTGCGGTCGACCAGGGCCGGGATCTTGGAATTCGGGTTGATCTCGACGAAGCCGCTCGAGAACTGGGCGCCCTCGTTGATCTTGATGAGCCAGGCGTCGTACTCGGCGCCGCTGTGGCCGAGGGCCAGCAGCTCTTCCAGCATGATGGTCACCTTCACGCCATTGGGCGTGGCCAGCGAGTACAGCTGCAGCGGGTGCTTGCCGACCGGCAGTGCGGCCTCGTGGGTCGGGCCGGCGACCGGGCGGTTGATGTTGGCGAAGGTGCCGCCGCTGGAAGCGGGCGGGGTCCAGACTGTGGGTGGGACGTACTGGTCGGTCATCGGGCGCTCCTTGGGAATCTGGTCAAAGTAGCCATTCTAGCCGCGGCATGCCGGACCTGCCCAAACCATGAGAAACCATGAGGGTCAGAAACCATGAGGGTCAGGTCTGACATTCGGACACGAGCTCGAGCGTTACTCCGATGTTGTATTGCTCAGTCCGTGTCTGAATGTCAGACCTGACCCTCGACTTTAAAAAAAGAAAACCCCGCCGGGGCGGGGTTTCGGTTGGGGCGGGCAGGGCTCAGATGTAAGCCGCCAGCGCGCCTTTCATCTTCTTCAGCGCAGCCGATTCGATCTGGCGGATACGCTCGGCCGACACGCCGAATTCTTCGGCCAGCGTGTGCAGCGTGGCACCCGAACCGTCGTCGTTGGCCAGCCAGCGCGCTTCGACGATGCGGCGCGAACGCGGGTCCAGCTTCGACAGTGCGGTCTCCAGTCCTTCGGACTGCAGGCGGTCGCGCTGCTCGGATTCCAGCACGCGGGTCGGCTCCTGCTGCTCCGACGACAGGTAGGCGATCGGGGCGAACTTGTCGTCTTCGTCGTCGGTTGGCGATTCGAGGGCGATGTCGCGGCCCGACAGGCGGGTTTCCATCTCGATCACTTCTTCACGCTTGACGTCGAGCATCTTCGCCAGCTCGTCGACCTGGCTCGGGGTCATGGTGTCCAGGCCCTGCTTGTTGCTGCGCAGGTTGAAGAACAGCTTGCGCTGGGCCTTGGTCGTCGCGACCTTCACCAGACGCCAGTTCTTCAAAATGTATTCGTGCATCTCGGCCTTGATCCAGTGCATCGCGTACGAGACCAGACGCACGCCCTGGTTCGGGTCGAAGCGCTTGACCGCTTTCATGAGGCCGATATTGCCTTCCTGGATCAGGTCGGCGTGCGGCAGGCCATAGCCGAGGTAGCCGCGCGCGATCGACACGACCAGGCGCAGGTGCGACAGCACCAGCTTCTGTGCAGCGTCCAGGTCATTCTTTTCCCGGAGCGACTTCGCCAGCGATACCTCTTCCTCGTGAGTCAGCATCGGCAGGCGGTTGACGGCAGAAATGTAGGCATCGATGTTGCCCAGATTGCCAGAGAAACCCAGTCCCAGAGCACGACTGCCGGCCGGAACCAATGCGGATTGTGCGGACATTTTCAATTTCCTCGTAGTAGACTTACTGCATCCCAATGTGCCACCGACCCATGCCGTGTGACACCAGCGTTACTGCTTGTTACTTGGATGCTTTCCTTGATTTCGCTGTATTCGAGACATATATTAGCACTCTCCATGTATGAGTGCTAGGCAGGCCATCGATTTATCGAAATCGATTAAGTTTGGCTAAAGTATTGCTCGTGGGAATCAAAATCGCGCCGCCTTAACTGTAGTGCAGGCGACCCCAATTCAGTTGATTTAGCTCAAAAGTGAGCAAAAACCCGCTGGAAAACGTGTTAGAGACAGGTTAAAGGCCTGAGAAGCGGCCTTCTGTTGGATGGCGCACATTCGTCAAAGCCGGCCTGTAGGAATAGCGCTCGTGTGAACGTAGGGTGGGGCGGGTCAGCAGTTTGAAGCAGGGCCAAGATTGGGCGCGCCGCCGGCTCGAACGGCCCGCGCGCCCAGTGGAGTCTGCCTTATTGCACGCGCGCCAGGTGGCGCTGCACCGACAGCATCGCGCCGATCAGGCCGAGGCCCGCGCTGATCGCGAGGACGCCGGCGGTTTCCAGTGCGCCGAGCGGCGCCAGCTGGAATTCCGACGCATACAATCTTGCAAAGTCCGCAATCGCGCCGTTCAGCGGCTGCAGGGCCAGCACCACGGCGCCGAGCGCCACCGCGCCCGCGCACAGGCCGAGCAGGCCGCCGGTATAGTAGAAGGGGCGGTGGATGAAGTTGTCCGTGGCGCCCAGCAGCTTCGACACGTTGATTTCCTCCTTCTGCGTCAGCACCTGCAGGCGGATGGTGTTGAACACCACCGCGATCACCACGATGCCGAGCGTGACCGCCAGCAGCAGCAGGGCCAGGCGCAGGATGGCCAGCATGGCGGCCAGGCGCTTCACCCAGGCCGAATCGACCTGCACTACATCCACGCCGGGCAGGGCGCGCAGCTGTTCGGTGATCGCGTCGACCTGGCTTGCTGCGCTGCTGCCGCTAAGTCGCAGCTTGAAGCTGTCCGGCAGCGGGTTTTCGCCCAGCGTGTCGATCACGTCGCCCAGGCCGCTCCCGGCCTTCATCGCGGCCAGCGCTTGCTCGCGCGGGATGAAGTCGATGTCGGTCTTGCCGCCGCCGGCCGCGATCGCGCGAATGCGCGGCTGCAGGGCGGTCGCTTCCTCGCGTGTCGCCTCGAGTTTCATGAAGACGCTGATCTCCGGGTCGACCGAGAGCTGTTCGGACAGCGGACGCACGTTGTCGAGCAGGGTGATGCCGGCGATCGGCAGCATCAGGGCGAAGGCGACGACGAGCACGTTGAACAGGAAGCTGCCCGGCGATTTGCGCACCGTGGACAGGGCCGCCCCCAAGGCGAAGCGGTGCTGGCGGATCCAGGGGCTCATGCGGCGTCTCCCACCAGTTGGCCATGCTCGAGACGGATCACGCGTGCCGCCGCACTGTCGAGCACCTGATCGTCGTGGGTCGAGATCACGCAGGTCACGCCGACGGCGTTGAAGGCGCGCAGCGCGTCGAGCACCTTGTCGGCCGCCACGCGGTCGAGGTTGGCGGTCGGCTCGTCCGCCAGGATGATCTGCGGGCGGTTGACGATGGCGCGCGCCACCGCCACGCGCTGCTGCTCGCCGCCGGACAGTTCCAGCGGCATCGCCCTGGCGCGTTCGAGCAGGCCCACCTTGTCGAGGGCGGCCCGGGCGCGCTGCTCGGCCTGCGCCTTGGGGGCGCCGGTGACGAGCAGGGGCAGCATGACGTTGCCGAGGATGTTGCGGTCGTTGAGCAGGCGCTGGTGCTGGAAGATCAGGCCCAGGTTACGGCGCAGGAAAGGAATGCCGGCCCGCTTGAGGCGGCCGATGTCCTGGCCGTTGACGGTGACCACGCCGCTGCTGGGCCGCTCGACGGCGGCCACCATCTTCATCAGGGTCGACTTGCCCGCGCCGGACGGGCCGGCCAGGTAGACCAGCTCGCCCTTGCCGATATTGAGGGAGACGTCGCGCAGCGCGTAAGCGTCAGGGGAATATTGTTTGGAGACGGACTGGAATTCGATCATCGATGGTCCGTTCCTTCAACCCAGCAGCGCTTCGACGAATTCTTCGGCGTTGAACGGCTGCAGGTCGTCCAGCTTTTCGCCCACGCCGATGAAGTACACCGGCACCGGGCGGGTACGCGCGATCGCGGCCAGCACGCCGCCCTTGGCGGTGCCGTCCAGCTTGGTGATCACCAGGCCGGTCAGCTGCAGGGCGTCGTCGAAAGCCTTGACCTGGGCCAGCGCGTTCTGGCCGGTGTTGCCGTCGATGACCAAGAGGGTCTCGTGCGGGGCGCCGTCCATGCCCTTGCCGATGACGCGCTTGATCTTCTTGAGTTCTTCCATCAGGTGCAGCTGGGTCGGCAGGCGGCCGGCGGTGTCGACCATGACCACGTCGGTGCCGCGCGCCTTGCCCGACTGGACCGCGTCGAAAGCGACGGCGGCCGGGTCGCCCGAGGCCTGCGAGATCACGGTGACGTTGTTGCGCTGGCCCCAGACCATCAGCTGCTCGCGCGCGGCGGCGCGGAAGGTGTCGCCCGCGGCCAGCAGCACCGACTGGTCGAAGCGCTGCATGTGCTTGGCCAGCTTGCCGATGGTGGTGGTCTTGCCGGCGCCGTTCACGCCCGAGATCATCATCACCAGCGGTTCGTGGCGGCCCAGTTCGAGGGGCTTCTGCAGCGGCGCCAGCAGCTCGATCATGAGTTCCTTGAGCGCGGCCTTGACCTGGGCGGCGTCGAGCAGCTTGTCTTCCTTGACCTTGCGGCGCAGGGCGCCCAGCAGGTGCTCGGTGGCGTCCATGCCGGCATCGGACATCAGCAGCGCCGCTTCGAGCTCCTCGTACAGGTCCTCGTCGATGCGCGCACCGACGAACAGCAGCGACAGGTTGCTCGAGGTCTTGGACAGGCCGGCCTTCAGGCGCGCCATCCAGGATGTCTTCTGTTCCGCGGCGCTGGTCGGGCGTTCCGCGGTTTCCGGGAACAGTTCGCCGAGATCGGCTGCGACGGGCGGGGCGGCCGGCGCAGCCGGCGCAGCCGGCGCGATAGCGGGCGCGGCGACTGGTGCCGGCGGCGGGCTGACCGGTGCGTCCAGTGCACCCGGCACGAACATCGGCGCCGCTGCGGGCGCCGCCTGGTCCGGCGTCGAGACCTCGGTTTCAGGCTTCTTTCTCTTGAAGAAACTAAACATAAATGGGGGCGATTCCTGCGCACGATGCCGGCTGGCGCCGGCGATGAAAAAAGTAGCGAATATTTTACCAGAGCAGCAAGACGCCACCCGGAATGGCAGGTATCGACGCTAGAAGATGCGTGGAAGGAACTCTTTGTTGTGTTATTGCTGAAACCGACTGGTTACTCAACAGTGCGCGTCTGGAAAACGACAGCGACTTGCGTTAAATTGAACAGAGAGAGAAAACCACAAAATACAACGGGGCACACCGTGAAAATTACCAATTTTCTGAAGCGCCTCATCTATGGCGACAACGCCACGGATGGCAGCGCCGCGAACATGCGCAACATTATCGTGTGGGCGTTCATCGCCCTCGTCGCATTGTTCCTGACCAACCCGGAACAGGTCAGTTTCTTCGACCAGCCGATTCCGCTGCCGGCCGAGCTGGGCTTGGGGCAGTAGGGCGGTGGTCGGCAAGCCGACCACCGTACGACATCAACGGCCGGCCTTGGCCGCTTCCGCCGTCTTGCGAATCGTCTCGAGCGTCGCGTTCGGCGTAATCAGATTGCCGTCGTAGCGCAGCTCGATCACCGCCGGCAGCTTGCGTTCGTTCGCATGCGCCAGCGCGCGCTGCAGGGCGGGCGCGAATTCCTCGGTCTTCTCGACCACCTCGCCGTGGCCGCCGTAGGCGCGCGCCAGCGCGGCGAAATCCGGATTGTGCAGGCTGGTACCCGACACGCGGCCCGGGTAGTCGCGCTCCTGGTGCATGCGGATGGTGCCGAACATGCTGTTGTTGAACACCAGGATGATCACGCCGGCGCCGTACTGCACCGCGGTGGCCAGTTCCTGCCCCGTCATCATGAATTCCCCGTCGCCGGCGAAGGTGACCACCGTGCGCTGCGGATCGATGATCTTGGCCGCCACGCCGGCCGGCACCGCATAGCCCATCGCGCCGTTGGTCGGCGCGAGCTGGGTGCGCTTGCCGCCGTAGCGGTAGAAGCGGTGCGCCCAGGTCGCGTAGTTGCCGGCGCCGTTGGTGATGATGGTGTCGCGCGGGCTTTGGCGCATGAGTTCCTGCACCACTTGCCACAGGTCGAGCGGCGCAGCGCCGTCGCGGAAGATCGGCGGCTGCGCCTGCCAGGCGGTCAGGTCGGCCCTGGCTTCTTCCACTGTGTTAGCCCAGGCCGAGGAATCCACCGGCTCCATCGCGGCCAGCATCGCGCACACCTGCGGAGCGCCGCTGGCGATCATCAGGTCGGCCTGGTAGACGCTGCCCAGCTCTTCCGGATCCGCGTGGATGTGGACCAGGCGCTGGCGCGGCACGGGCGAGGACAGCAGCGAATAGCCGCTGGTGGTCATCTCGCCCAGGCGCGGGCCGATGGCGATCACCAGGTCGGCTTCCTTCACGCGCGCCGCCAGTTTCGGGTTGATGCCGATGCCGACGTCGCCCACGTAGTTCGGGTGGGCGTTGTCCATCAGGTCCTGGAAGCGGAAGGTGCAGCCGACCGGCAGCCGGTTGGCTTCGGCGAAGCGGGCCAGGTCGGCGCAGGCCTGGTCGGACCAGGAGCCGCCGCCGAGCAGCACGATCGGGCGCTGGCTTTCGGCCAGCATGGAACGCAGCTGGGCGACCTGTTCCGTCGACGGTGCTGCCTGCACCGGCTGGTAGCGGCGCGCATCCGGCACTTCCGCTTTGTTGACCAGCATGTCTTCCGGCAGGGCCAGCACCACCGGGCCGGGGCGGCCGCTGGTGGCGACCTGGAAGGCGCGCGCGATGTATTCGGGGATGCGGTCGGCGCGGTCGATCTGGGTGACCCACTTGGCCATCTGGCCGAACATGCGACGGTAGTCGATTTCCTGGAAGGCTTCGCGGTCGATGAAGTCGCCGCCGACCTGGCCGATGAACAGGATCATCGGGGTCGAGTCCTGGTAGGCGGTGTGCACGCCGATCGAGGCGTTGGTGGCGCCGGGTCCGCGGGTGACGAAGCAGATCCCCGGCTTGCCGGTCATCTTGCCGTAGGCCTCCGCCATGAACGCCGCGCCGCCTTCCTGCCGGTTGATCACGAAGCGGATGTCCGAATCGTGCAGTGCGTCCAGCACGTCGAGGTAGCTTTCGCCGGGCACGCCGAAGGCGGTGTCCACGCCATGGGTATGGAGCGCATCGACCAGGATCTGGCCGCCGGTGCGGGAAGGGTGGGTCATGGTTGGGTCTCGTCCTTGATGGTTTTGCTATCCAAACATTCTATGTGGATGAGGTGGGGAAGGATTTTGAAATGGCGACACGAAATTTCAGAAAACGTGGTCACTTGGCGATAGGTTGCGCGAGCCCAATCGGTTACAATGCCCTCCGTGAAGCAGGCCAGGCAGCCGCTGGCCGTCATCTTCGGGTGATGGCGGGAGGAAGGTCCGGACTCCACAGAGCAGGGTGACGGTTAACGGCCGTCCGCTGAAAGCCGCAAGGTATAAGGCGAGGAATAGGGCCACAGAGACGAGCGTATTAAGTTACGGTGAAACGCGGTAACCTCCACCTGGAGCAATTCCAAATAGGCACGCGTTGATGTTGCTCGCGGAGCGTGCGGGTAGGAAGCTTGAGCGCTGGAGTAATCCAGCGCCTAGAGGAATGGCTGTCATAGGGGCGTCCCGCAAGGGAGACCACTACACAGAATCCGGCCTATCGGCCTGCTTTACATGAATTCCGGTAGTCCTTGGTGGAGTCATCGATGCATCAATACATCCTTGCCCTCGACCAGGGCACCACCAGCTCACGCGCCATCGTCTTCGATCGCGCTGGCTTGGCCGTAGCGAGCAGCCAGCACGAATATCCCCAGCATTTCCCCGAACCCGGTTGGGTCGAGCACGACGCCCTCGACATCTGGCACAGCCAGCTCGCCTGCGCGCGCGAGGCGCTGCGCCAGGCCGGCATCGACGGACGGCAGCTTGCCGCGATCGGCATCGCCAACCAGCGCGAGACCACGGTGCTGTGGGACCGCGCCACCGGCGAACCGGTCGCGCGCGCCATCGTCTGGCAGGACCGCCGCACCGCCGCCATGTGCGACCGCCTGCGCGAAGGAGGTAAGGCGGAGGACATCCGGCAGCGCACCGGCCTCGAAGTCGACGCCTATTTTTCCGCCACCAAGCTGCAATGGCTGCTCGAGCAGGTGCCGGGCGCCAGGACCCGCGCCGAACGCGGCGAACTGGCCTTCGGCACGGTCGACAGCTGGCTGGTGTACCGCCTGTGCGGGCGCCACGTCACCGACGCCAGCAATGCCGCGCGCACCATGCTCTTCAATATACATACCCTGCGCTGGGACGAGGAACTGCTGGCCCTGTTCGGCATTCCGGCCGGCGTGCTGCCGGACCTCGTCGCCAGTTCGGAGGTCGTGGGCCTCGCGGCCGAAGAATGCTTCGGCGCCGCGGTGCCGATCGCCGGCATCGCCGGCGACCAGCAGGCCGCCATCTTCGGCCAGGCCTGCCACCGCCAGGGAATGGTCAAGAATACCTACGGCACCGGCTGCTTCATGCTGATGCATGCCGGCGCCACGCCGCCGGTCTCGCACAATCGCCTGCTGTCCACGGTCGGCTGGAGCGTCAGGGGCGCCACCGACTATCTATTGGAAGGCAGCGTCTTCATGGGCGGCGCCACCGTGCAGTGGCTGCGCGACGGCCTCGGCATCATCAGGCAATCCGGTGAGGTCGAGGCGCTGGCCCTGAGCGTGCCGGACAGCGGCGGCGTGATGCTGGTGCCGGCCTTCACCGGCCTGGGCGCGCCGCACTGGGACCAGTACGCGCGCGGCACCATCGTCGGCATGACGCGCGGGACGACTGGCGGCCACATCGCCCGCGCCGCGGTCGAGGCGATCGCCTACCAGAGCGCGGAACTGCTGGCGGCGATGCAGAAGGATGCCGCCTGTCTTGTTACCGAGATGCGCGCCGACGGCGGCGCCGCCCGCAACGACCTCCTGATGCAGTTCCAGGCCGACCTGCTCGGCATCCCCGTCGTGCGGCCGCGCGTGCTTGAAACCACGGCGCTGGGCGCCGCCTACCTGGCCGGGCTGGCGGTCGGCTACTGGGAGGGTGTCGACGAGATCGCCCGCCAGTGGCAGGTCGAGCGGCGTTTCGAACCGGCGATGGATGCCGGCCGGCGCGCCGAGCTGATGGCGCGCTGGGGCCGGGCGGTGGAGCATGCGAAGGGCTGGCCGAACGGCTAGCCGGCGTGGTTCAGAACAGCTTGAAGCCGCCCACGCCGGTGTTGAAGCCAAGCCAGGTCAGCGCAGCCGCGGCCAGCATCCCGAGCACCAGGTAGAGCTTCCAGGATGTACCTTGTGCGACGTAGGGGTCCCGCAGGCTGCGCTCCGCCCCTTCCGGTAGCCTGGCCATGCGGGTCAGCGCGGTGCCGAAGGGGATGTTGATGCGGGCGCGGGCGTTCACGGCCCAGCCGTTCGCGTCCAGGATGGGGCCCAGGTTGCGGTTCCTCAGCTTGAAGAAGGCCATCGCCACGGAAGGACCCGAGATCGCCAGGAAAAGGCCCACCATCGCGAGCGGCATCTGCCAGCCCTTGAGGCCCAGGAAGCCAGTGACCACCGAGGCCAGGGCGGTGCCGATGGCGCCGATCGCGAGCCCGAGGGCCGCGAAGATGCCGGCGAAGCGCGCCGCGTCGAACGGCGTGGGGGCAGGTCCGGGCCTGGCGCCGGATTCGACCTTGCTGCCGGCCTCGGTGACCAGCCTGGACGTCATGTCGTCCACGCCCTTGGCCCGGGTGGCGGCAAATTTCTCCATCTGCTCGCTGATCAGGCGGGTGGCCTTGCGGTAGGGCGCCCAGAAAGCCTGGCGGATGCTGATCGGGTGGTCCACGATCTTGGTGATGGTGGCATCCCAGTCCTTGCCCTCGCGGTCATAGAAGATGCCGTTGCGACCGACCATGAGCTGGTCCGAATCGCCGGCGGTGAACGCGGCGGCGATCGTCATCTTCTGGCCGGCGCGCACACAGTCGCAATACGCCAGGTAGACCCCGGACAGGCTTGCCAGGACCCCGTGGCGCGCCGGGTCCAGTACCTTGATGCAGAGCTCGCAGCTGCGGCCGTCCAGGAACAGGGTGCCGGCCTGGAATACGGCCTTGTCCTCGCTACTATAGAAGTTGCGGAAGGAGACGAAATTATTGGCCAGCTGTTCCAGGTCGCGCACATACCGCACCAGGCGTTCCACCTCGGCGATGGCGTCCGCTTCCGGGGCCAGGGCCAGGTCGCGGGACAGGAGCCCGTCAATGGCGGCGCGGATGCCCGGGGCCAGGAAGGCTTGCAGGCGGGAGGTCTCGAGCTTGGCCAGGGGTGTTTCCGGACGGGCCGCCTGCCAGGCCTGGTAGGCGGCAAAGCGGTCCTTCAGGTTCTCCCACTCGCCGGCGCCCAGGCTTTCCCGGTCTCCCAGCAGGGGCTGGACCACCTGGTCGCGCAGGGCCGCCACTGCCGCCGTCCAGGCCGGATTGATGCCGGACTCCAGCGGCAGCGCGCCGCCGGGCTGGACGTAGGCGATCGGCAGGGCCGCCAGGACGGCGTCGTCTGCCGTCAGGCTCCGGGCGCCGACGGCGCGGATCTCTTCCGGTGCGCCGTTCATCAATTCCGCGGCCCGTGGGTCGAACTCGGCCAGGCGGCAGCGGGTGAAATAATCGTCGGCCTTGACCCGGATCGCGGCCAGGGCGGCGAAGGCGGATTCGGTGTCGGCGCCGAGGGGGAGCAGGGTGGCGTCTTCGTGGGGGCGGGACTGCCAGGCGAGCCAGGCTTCGGCTTCGGTAAAGAAGCGGTCGGCGCGCGCCCCGTCGATGCCTGGCGCGCCGCTGCGATCCGGCACGCTGCCCAGGGTGTCCACGATGGCGGCGAAGACCGGCTCCAACGCCTCGTCGCAGGCGGCGGCGGTGATGACGCCGTCGCCGTTGAAAGCCATGCCGGAAAAGATGCGGTCGCTGTCGCTGACATCCTCGACGCTGATGCTGTCGCTGCCGCCCTTGCCCAGGCTGTCCAGCACGTGGCGCGCCGAGGTCAGGAGCCGCGCGCCCGCTTCGCTGTCGATGTCGAGGGCGGCCAGCGGCAGCGGGCCGCCCCGCGCCAGGACATCGGGGGAGGCCAGCCGCGCCGCCGCCCAGTCGATGGCGGCGATCAGTTCCGGAGCCCGGATGTGTCCGTCGTTGTCCGTATCCATCAGCGCCAGGGTGCGGCGGTCGAATTCCAGGCCCTGGACGGGACAGGAAAGGGCGACCCACAGCTTCTGGTCGAGCTGCTTGAGGTTGACGAAGTCGGCGCCCGTGTCGAGGCGGACCTGGGTGAAACCGCCGGCGGAAAAGAAGCGCCATGGATGACGCGCCTGGTCCTCGGCGGCAAGAGAGGCGAGATCCAGGAGGTGGCGATCCAGCGGGGCGTTCATGACAGGGCCTCGCAGGCGCGGCATGTTCCCATGCGGGTGTGGACGGTGGAAGCGATAAGGGGTAGGACAACTGCCATGTCGAGCTTGGCCAGGGAGGCCTGGGTCATTGTACGGAGCCCGGCAGTCTAGCCTAAAACTTATCGCTAAGAAGTTGGTCGGAGATTTATACCAAAGAGCAGCGCGCCTTCGTGGCGCATTTCGCACCGCTTTCCGCGCATCTGGCGCCGCCGACCGGCCATGTCGTCGCAAACCTGCCGGCGCACTACCCGCCCTGATAAGGTGGCGTGCATCGACCACCATGCGAAAGCCCGTCATGCTGCAGCAGATCCTCATCAAGACCCCAATGTATGTCTGGGCCATCCTCGCCTTCCTGGTCTATCGGGGCGTGCTGGCCGCGCGCGAGCGCGACATGACACTCACCCGGATGGCGATCGTTCCGGTGGTCATGCTGGTGCTGGCGCTGCACGCCATCGCCACCCAGTTCGGCATGGCGAGCGTGGCCATGCCGGCATGGCTGCTCGGCGCGGCTGTCCTGACGCTGCAGCGCCTGGCTTTTGGCCGTAGCTGCGTCCTCGCGGCCGCCGGCGCGGGGAGGGTGCGACTGCGCGGCAGCTGGACGCCGCTCGCCCTGATGCTGGCGGTATTCTCGATCAAGTATGTGCTGGCGGTCGTGCTGGTGATCCTGCCCGAGATGGCAGGACAGGCGATCTTCGTGGCCACTGTGTGCGGCCTCCTTGGCCTGTGCAATGGCTACTTCCTGGGCCAGCTGGTGCGCGATATCGCCTCGGCCCGCCGCATCCCGCATGAGCAGTCCAATGGTGTGCCGTCCACGATTGCCGATGCCGTATGATCCCCGCAGCGGCGGCGCCCAGCTCGCCGATTCGCAGGAGAAAACATGCTGAAACTGGGAGACACCGATCCCCGGCTGATCGACAAGCTCGGCACACTCGCCGCACGCGTGGTGGAAGACGCACTGGCCTCGGGCCTGACCTGGGACCAGGCCGTCGTCGCCCTGGGCGTCGCGGCCAAGGCCATGTCGGCCAAGGCGGCCAGCCAGGGCGGCGCCGCGCCGGCCGACTACGCCCTGCATGCCGAGAAGCGCCTGAAGGAAGGCATGGACCGCAGCGCCGCGGTCCTCAAGGCCTACCTGAGCTGAGGCGTGACATTCCGAGAGTTTGCAAGCCTGCGGCAGATGGCATGATCTGCCGAATGCAAACGAAGGATGGACGAGGATGAAGAACACCAAGCCTGACTACTGGTTCGCGGCCAAGCCACCGGGACACGGATGGGGATGGGGCCCGCCGCTGACCTGGCAGGGCTGGGCGGTCTTTGTGGGCTTCATCGTGCTCCTGATCGCGGGATCGGTCCTGGTCCTGCCCTACGGCACCGGCATCTTCCTCGCCTACGTCGCCGTGCTTGGCGCGCTGCTGATCTTGATCTGCGCGAAGAAAGGGGAGCCGCCGGGATCCTAAAACCCGATCCGGCCCTTGCCCGGCGTCGGCCTGATCCGGATATCGTCCACGCTCACGCGTTCGCGTCCGGCCGCTACCGCATGGCCCAGGCCATCGAGCAGGGTCTTGCGCAGGTCGCGCGGCGACACGTTCACCAGCTTGTCCAGCACCACGTCGCCCAGTCTTGGGTCGAAGGCCGCCAGGTTCAGTTCGTCCAGCAGCCCGGCATACATGCGCTGGGCGATGCCGGCCGCCTGTTCCGGCGTCGGGGTCGGTACCTCGTACACCGCCATGCGATTGAGCAGCGGATGCGGGATGCCTTCGACCGAGTTCGCGGTCAGCACCCAGAAGATCTGCGAAGCGTCGATCTCGACGTCGATGAATTCGTCGCGGAAGGTGCTGGCCGTTTCCGGTTCCAGCAGCTGATACAGGGCGGCCAGCGGATCGGATTGCGAGGAGCCGCTCGCCTTTTCCACTTCGTCCAGCACGATCACCGGATTGGCGTACTGCCCGCGCACCAGGCGCTCGGCCACCTTGCCGCACTTGGCGCCGCGCCAGCTGGCCGAACTGCCGGTGATGACGAAACCGGCCGACAGCGCATTCATGCTGATCAGCTCGCACTCGGTCTGCATCACCCTGGCCAGGCGCCGCGCAAAGTGGGTCTTGCCCACGCCGGGGCCGCCCAGCAGCAGGATCGGCATGACGTTGACGCCGCGGTCGCCCGCATGCGCCAAGGCCAGGTAACGCGCCAGGTCGTCCAGGACTTCGTCGAAATTGGGGCATTCCTCGAACAGGGGATCGAGGGCATCGATCGATGAGGGCTTGGTGACGAAGCGGTCGGCCCCGGTCTCCAGCATGCGCTCGTAGAACGCTTCGAGTTCCGGGGAGCGGCCGCGGCTGCGGTCGAGCGCTTCCTGGACTTCGATCAGGTCGTAGACCGCGCAGGTACGGGCGAGTGTAATGCTCACGGCTTTCTCCCAGGTCGCCCGCCCCCATCCGGCTCCCATCCTGCCGAGCGGGCCTTGGCCGGATGGGTCTTCGCCATGCCCCGATCCTAACGCTTCCAGCCGAGCGCCGCCAATCCCAAGCCACTAATTCTGTGCGGCAATTTAGTTTCCATAAAAAAAGACGACGTCATGACGTGACGTTGATCAAACGGAAAGCTTGTCATTACAACTGAGGTCCAACCTTCATGTTGTTTCCTAAGTGACTGATTTACGAGACATTTTAGCTTCGAGATGCCTCAATAGATGCCGCTAAGTCCTTGGTTTCATTAGAAAAATCCGGATTTGCCAAGCGTGAATTCGCTTGACCACCAACATTGATTCCAATAAAGTGGGAAACAGTGTGAAAAAGTGTCGATTTGTGGGGGAGTTTTGGAACCCCAGGCGGCCAAAAAATTCTAAATTGATAATTCTCCAAGCTAGGTAAATACGTGTTCCAGGGCGCGTCAGCGATCAATCTCGATGCTAAAGGAAGGATGTCGATCCCGGCAAAGCATCGTGACGCCCTTGCGGTGCAGTGCGAGGGCCGGATGACGCTGACGAAGCATCCGCACGGCTGCCTGCTGTTCTTCCCGCGCCCGGTGTGGGAGCAGCATCGCGAGCAGATCGCGGCCTGGCCGATGTCGGCCCGTGCGTGGCAGCGCATTTTCCTTGGTAACGCGTGCGATGTCGAGCTGGACAGCGCAGGCCGGGTACTGATTTCGCCCGAGTTGCGCGCCGCCGTGGGTTTGGAGAAAGAAGTCATGATGTTGGGCATGGGCACCCATTTCGAAATCTGGGATGCCGCCAAGCTTGCCGAAAGCGAAGCCGAAGCTGTTGCCGGCGGCATGCCCGATGTCCTTTCCAATTTCTCCTTCTGAGGCGCCGATGACGGAAACAAACACGGTGCCTGGAGCTTTTCAGCATCGCACGGTGCTGCTGGATGAAGCAGTCGACGCACTCGACCTGACCGGCGAGCGCATCAACGGTACATATATAGATGGCACGTTCGGCCGTGGGGGCCACAGCCGCCTGATCCTGTCCCGACTGGGCCCGCAGGGCCGCCTGGTCGCCTTCGACAAGGATCCGCAGGCGATCGCCACCGCGGCGGCAGTGCAGGACCCCCGTTTCACGATCGTGCATGACAGTTTTGCCACGATGATCGACGCGCTTGCCGCGCGCGGCATCAGCCAGGTGGACGGCATCTTGCTGGACCTTGGTATTTCGTCGCCCCAGGTGGACGACGCCTCCCGCGGATTCAGTTTCCGCCAGGATGGACCGCTCGACATGCGCATGGACACCACGCGCGGGATGTCGGCGGCCGAATGGCTGGCCACCGCGACGCAACAACAACTGGAAAAGGTTATTCGGGATTATGGAGAAGAACGGTTTGCTTTCCAGATTGCAAAGGCGATTGTTGCTCGCCGCGCAATCCAGCCAATTTCGACCACACGAGAGCTTGCCGCAATCGTGGCAGACACGGTCAAGACTCGCGAAAAGGGCAAAGATCCGGCAACCCGGACCTTTCAGGCTGTCCGGATTTTCATCAATAAAGAGCTTGAAGACCTCGAAGCAGGTCTGAGCGCCGCCTACGCGATGCTGGCGCCGGGGGCGCGCATGTCCGTGATCAGCTTCCACTCGCTGGAAGACCGCATGGTCAAGCAATTCCTCGCGTCCAAGGCCAAAGTGGAGCAGCCGGACCGCCGGCTGCCGATCCGCGCTGTCGACCTGCCGCAGCCCCTGATGAAACTGATCACCAAGACCAAGCCATCCGACCTCGAGGTCGAGGCCAACCCGCGCGCCCGCTCGGCGGTGCTGCGCGTGGCCGAACGCCTGGGCAATCGTCAGGAAAGCGCTGCATGAGCGTCAAGCTGAACATCGTCCTGACGGTGGCCGTGGTCGGCTGCGCGCTGTCGGTGGTGAACGCGCGCTACCAGTCGCGCCACCTCCTGATCGAACTCGAACGCCTGAACCAGCATTCGCGCCAGCTCGAGATCGACTGGGCCCAGCTCCAGCTCGACCAGTCCACGCTCGGCAAGAACGAGCGCATCGAGCAGATCGCGCGCAACAGCCTGAACATGTCGCCGCTCACTCCGGCCCGTACCCAGTACCTGACGGAAGGGGCGAAATGAGCCGCGCCGAACGTCGCAGCACCTCGCGGGTGGCCGCGTCCAAGGGCGTGGCTTTCTCGAAGAGCCCGGTCCTGGCCGTGAACGTGCCGAACTGGCGCTCGCGCCTGGTGCTGTTCGTGCTGTTCGCGGCCTTTGCCGCGCTGGCCGTGCGCGCGCTCTGGCTGCAGGGCGTGTCCACCCAGTTCCTGCAGAAACAGGGCAAGAGCCGCTACGAGCGCCTGGTCGAACTGCCGGCCGCGCGCGGCAAGATCATGGACCGCAACGGCCAGGTGCTGGCCTCTTCGCTGCCGGTGAAGGCGGTGGCCGCCTTCCCGAAAGAAGTGCTGAACGCGCCTGCCGACAAGCTGGCCGAACTGGCGCGCCTGCTCGACATGCCGCTCTCCGAGGTGCGCACCAAGCTCGATCCGAAGCGCAGCTATGTGTACCTGAAGCGCCAGGTCGAGATGGACAAGGTCGAGCAGATCGAGAAGCTCAAGATCGACGGCATCGACACCCGCAAGGAATACAAGCGCTACTACCCGCAGGGCGAAGTGATGACCCACATGGTGGGCTTCACCAACGTCGAGGACAAGGGCCAGGAAGGCATGGAGCTGTTCCACCAGAAGTCCTTGAACGGCGTGCCGGGCAGCCGTCGCGTCATCCGCGACCGCCTCGGCCACATCGCCGAAGACCTGGGCATGTTCCGCGAACCGCACCACGGCAAGGACCTGACCCTGTCGGTCGACAGCAAGCTGCAGTACATCGCCTTCACCAGCGTGAAGAACGCGGTCGAGAAGTTCAACGCCCAGGCCGGCGGCGCCGTGGTGCTGGACGTGCACACCGGCGAAGTGCTGGCGATGGCCAACTACCCGACCTACAACCCGAACGACCGCGCCGGCCTGACCGGCGCCCAGCTGCGCAACCGCGTCATCACCGACACCTTCGAGCCGGGATCGACCCTCAAGCCGGTCACGGTGGCGCTCGGCCTGGAAAAGAAGAAGATCACCCCTGACACCGTGTTCGACACCTCCGGCGGGCGCATCGTCGTGGGCGGCCGCCCGATCCGCGACATGCATCCGAAGGACGCCCTGACGACCAGCGGCATCATCCAGAAGTCCTCGAACGTCGGCACCGTCAAGATCGCCCAGATGCTCGAACCGAAGGACATGTGGGAGCTGTACACCAAGCTGGGCTACGGCCAGGCGCCGCGCTTCGGCTTCCCGGGCGCCGTCGCCGGCCGCGTGCGTCCATGGAAATCCTGGAAGCCGATCGAATACGCCAACATGTCCTTCGGCCACGGCCTGTCGGTGTCGCTGCTGCAGCTGGCGCGCTCCTACATGGTGTTTGCGCGCGACGGCGACATCATCCCGCTCTCCTTTTTGAAAGTCACCGAAGAGCCGGTCGGCCAGCAGGTGATCTCGCCCGAGACCGCGGCCAAGGTGCGCACCATGCTGGAATCGGTCGTGGAGCCGGGCGGTACCGCAACGCGCGCCAGGGTGGCCGGCTACCGCGTGGGCGGCAAGACCGGCACCGCCGAAAAGATCGTCAACGGCCGTTACTCGAAGACCGACAACATCGGCTACTTCGTCGGCATCGCGCCGATGTCCAAGCCGCGCTTCGTCATCGCGGTCATGATCGACAACCCGCGCGGGGCCCTCAGAACAGGCGGCAGCGTCGCGGCGCCGACCGCCGCGGACCTGGCCTCGAATGCCTTGCGGGCCGCGAACGTGCCGCCCGACTCATCGATCACCGACATCATCATTCCGGACGAACCGGTAGAGGAGGATTTGTGATGGCGATGAGCCTGAACGACATCTGCCAGTGGATTCGCGCCGCCGCTCCAGGCGGCCGACTCGTTTCCGACTCCCGCCGCGTGGCGCAGGGAGACGTGTTCTTCGCCTATCCGGGCGAAGCCTCGGACGGACGCAGCTACATCGCCGCGGCGCTTGCCGCCGGCGCGGCCGCCGTCGTGTATGAAGAAGACGGCTACAGCTGGGACGTGGCGCACGACATCGCGCATCTCGGCGTGGCCAAGCTGAAGAAGAACCTGGGTCCGATCGCCCACGGCGTGTTGCAGCATCCGGACGCCGGCATGTTCACCGTCGGCGTGACCGGCACCAACGGCAAGACTTCCTGTGCGGTGTGGACCGGGCAGGCACTCGCGCGCCTGGGCGAGACCGCCGCCGTGATCGGCACCCTGGGTGTCGGCATCGTGAAGAAAGGGGCGGAACCGCAGTTCGACGCCACCGGCTACACCACGCCGGACGCCGTGCTGCTGGCGCAGACCCTGGGCGAGCTGCGTGCCCAGGATGTCGGCGCGCTGGCGATCGAGGTCTCGTCCATCGGCCTGGTGCAGGAGCGCGCCGCCGGCATGCACTTCGACGTCGCCATCTTCACCAACCTGACCCGCGACCACCTCGACTTCCACGGCACGATGGAAGACTACGAGGCCGCCAAGCTGAAGCTGTTCGAGTGGGAAGGCCTGAAGCATGCCGTGGTCAACCTGGACGACCCGGCCGGCCTGCGCCTGGTGGCGCACCTGCGCACGAATTTCCCGGCGCTTCCGGTGACCGGCTACACGCTCGGGAGCGAGGCCGGGCAGCCGGCCATCGACGGCGTCGCCATCCTGCGCGCCTCGAACATGCGCAGCCGCCACGCGGGCACCGACTTCACGGTCGACAGCCCGGCCGGCACCTCGGTCGTGAAGACCCGTCTGGTCGGCCACTTCAACGTCAGCAACGCGCTGGCGGTGCTGGGCGCGCTGCTGGCCAAGGGCGTGTCCTTGAAGAGCGCGGTGGATGCCGTCGAGGCGCTGGCGCCGGCCCCGGGCCGCATGCAGCAGATCGGCGGCCAGGATGCGCCGATGGTCGTGATCGACTACGCGCATACCCCGGACGCGCTGGAAAAGACGCTGCAAGCCCTGCGCCAGGTGGCCGACGAGCGCGGCGGCCAGCTGTGGTGCGTGTTCGGCTGCGGCGGCGACCGCGACCCGGGCAAGCGCCCGCAGATGGGCGCCGTGGCGCAGGCCGCCGACCACATCCTGGTCACCAGCGACAACCCGCGCAGCGAAGAGCCGGCCAGCATCATCGCCCAGGTCGTTGCCGGCATCGAAAAGGAATACCAGGCCGTGGAAGACCGCGCCACCGCGATCCTGCTGGCCGTGAAGAATGCCGGCAAGCAGGACGTGATCCTGCTGGCAGGGAAGGGCCACGAGCCCTACCAGGAAATCAAGGGCAAGAAGCTCCCGTTCTCCGATGCCGACCACGCTTCGCTGGCATTGACCGCGCGGCTCACCATGATGAGGACCCACTGATGCGCGGTACGCTTGCACAACTGGTCGCCGCGATTCCGGGCGCACGGCTCGCGGGCGGCGACGCCGCTTTCGAGGGCGTGTCGACCGACAGCCGCACCGCGCCCGCCGGCGCGCTGTTCGTCGCCCTCAAGGGCGAGACCTTCGATGCGCACAGCTTCCTCGGCCAGGTCGCCGGGCGTGGCGTCGCGGCGGTGGTCGTGCACGCGCTGCCGGAGGGCTGGACCCTGCCTGCGATCGTGGTGCCGGATACCCTGGTGGCGCTGGGCCGCATCGCCAATGCCTGGCGCACGCAGCATGACATCCCGGTGATCGGCGTGACCGGCTCGAACGGCAAGACCACGGTCAAGGAAATGATCGCCTCCATCCTGGCCGCCGCCGTCGGCGAGGACGCCCGCCTGGCGACCCAGGGCAACCTGAACAACGAGATCGGCGTGCCGCTGACCCTGTTCCGCTTGGGGAAAGCGCATCGCGCCGCCGTGATCGAGATGGGCATGAACCATCCGGGCGAGATCGCCCGCCTGGCCGCCATCGCCGCGCCCACCGTGGCGATGGTGAACAACGCCCAGCGCGAGCACCAGGAATTCATGCACACCGTGGAAGCGGTGGCGCGCGAGAACGGCTCGGTGCTGCAGGCGCTGCCGAGCGACGGCGTCGCGGTGTTCCCGGGCGACGACACCTATACTGCGCTGTGGCGCGGCCTGGCGCCGTGCCCAGTGCTGACTTTCGGCCTGGGCGACGCATGCGACGTGCGCGCGACCTACACCTCGACCGGTTTCGGCAACGCGCTGCAAGTCGACGCACGCGGCCAGCAGTTCGCGCTGAACCTGGCCGCGGCGGGCGACCACAACGTACGCAACGCGCTGGCCGCGATCGCCAGCACGCTGGCGGCGGGCATCCCGGTCGAGGCCATCGTGCGCGGCCTGGAAAGTTTCGCCCCGGTCGGCGGCCGCCTGCAGCGCAAGCAGGCCGCCATTGGTGCGACCGTCATCGACGACACCTACAACGCGAATCCCGACTCGATGCGCGCCGCGATCGACGTGCTGGCGGCGTATGAGGCCCCGCGCATCCTGGTGGTCGGCGACATGGGCGAAGTCGGCACGCAAGGTAAGGAGTTTCACGAAGAAGTCGGTGCTTACGCTCAGGCGCGTGGCATCGAACACGTGCTCGCCACTGGTGAACTGGCCCGTCACATGACGGCGTCGGGAGCACGGCATTACGAGCAGTTCGACGAATTATTGGCAGCACTGGATTCAACACTGGGCGGCAATAGGAAAGCGACTGTGCTGGTGAAGGGCTCGCGCTTCATGAAGATGGAGCGCGCGGTCCAGCACCTGACCGGATCAACTATGAGTAAGGACGCCCACTGACATGCTTCTCTGGCTAGCCCAATATTTTCAGGACTACATCGGTCCGCTGCGCGTGTTCAACTACATCACGTTCCGCGCGGTCTTCGCGACCATCACCGCGATAGCCATCGGCCTGGTCTGCGGCCCGGCCGTCATCCGCAAGCTGACCGCCATGAAGGTCGGCCAGGCGGTGCGCACCTATGGCCCGCAGACCCACCTGGCCAAGCACGGCACCCCGACCATGGGCGGCGTGCTGGTGCTGATCTCGATCGGCGTCTCGACCCTGCTGTGGTGCGACCTGTCGAACCGCCTGATCTGGCCGGTGCTGGTGGTGACCATGGGCTTCGGCGCCGTCGGCTGGGTCGACGACTACCGCAAGGTGGTCTACAAGGACCCGGAAGGCATGCGTTCGGGCGAGAAATACTTCTGGATGTCGCTGATCGGCATCGCATCGGCCCTGTACCTGGCGTTCTCGGTCTCGGCCGCGAACCCGTGGGAAGTGCTGCAGCTGTTCTACGCCTGGGTGCAGTCGGGCTTCTCGATGACCCTGCCTCCTAAAGCAGACCTGATCGTGCCCTTCTTCAAGTCGATCAGCTACCCGCTGGGCGTGTGGGGTTTCATCGCGCTGACCTATTGCGTGATCGTCGGTTCCTCGAACGCGGTCAACTTCACCGACGGCCTGGATGGCCTGGCGATCATGCCGACCGTGATGGTCGGCGCCGCCCTCGGCCTGTTCGCCTATCTCACCGGCAGCGTGACCTATGCGAAGTACCTGTTCATCCCCTACATCCCGGGCGCCGGCGAACTGCTGATCTTCTGCGGCGCGATGGCGGGCGCGGGCCTGGCCTTCCTCTGGTATAACGCGCACCCCGCACAGATGTTCATGGGCGACGTCGGCGCGCTGGCGCTGGGCGGCGCGCTCGGCACCATCGCCGTCATCGTGCGCCAGGAAATCGTCCTGTTCATCATGGGCGGCGTGTTCGTGGCCGAAACCCTGTCGGTGATCATCCAGGTCACCTGGTTCAAGTACACCAAGAAGCGCTACGGCGCCGGCCGCCGCGTGTTCCTGATGGCGCCGCTGCACCACCATTTCGAACAAAAGGGCTGGAAGGAGACCAAGGTCGTGGTCCGCTTCTGGATCGTGACGATGATGCTGGTCCTTGTCGGCCTGTCCACCTTAAAACTGCGCTGAAGCTACGCTAAAGAATGAACTACGAAGGCAAATCCGCACTGGTGCTGGGCCTGGGTGAATCCGGGCTGGCAATGGCGCAATGGCTGGCACGTTGCGGGGCGCGCGTGCGCGTGGCCGACACGCGCACCGAGCCGCAGCGCCTGTTCGCGCTGCGTCAGGCGGTGCCGAACGCGGAGTTCGTCGGTGGCGAGTTCGGCGAGTCCCTGCTCGACGGCATGGACTTCGTGGCCGTCAGCCCGGGCCTGGCGCCGGAGCGCGAACTCGCGCAGGTGGCACCGCAGGCGCGCGCGCGCAACATCCCGGTATGGGGCGAGATCGAGCTGTTCGCGCAGGCGCTCGCGCACCTGCGCGCGCAACGCGCATATTCTCCGAAAGTCATCGCCATCACCGGCACCAACGGCAAGACGACGGTGACGAGCCTGACCGGCCTGCTGTGCCGGCGCGCCGGCCTGTCGACCCGCGTGGCCGGCAACATCAGCCCGGCCGCGCTCGACGTGCTGCGCGAATGCCTGGATGGCGAAGACCTGCCGCAGGCCTGGGTGCTCGAGCTGTCGAGCTTCCAGCTGCACACCACCTTCAGCCTGCAGGCCGATGCGGCCACGGTGCTGAACGTGACCCAGGACCACCTCGACTGGCACGGCAGCATGGACGCCTATGCCGCGGACAAGGCGCGCATTTTTGGTTCCGACACGGTGCGCGTGCTGAACCGGAACGACGCGATCGTCATGCGCATGACGGCCGTCGACACGCCAACCTATACCTTCGGTACCGACGAGCCGTCGGATCCGAACAGCTTCGGACTGGTCAACGAACGCGGCGTGCTGTGGCTCGCCAACGCCGTGGCGCTCGACGACGAGCCGCCCAAGAAATTGAAGAAGGGCGAGGTCGCCCCGCCGGTCGAGGTGAGCGTGAGCCGCCTGATGCCGGCCGATGCGCTGAAAATCCGCGGCCTGCACAATGCCTCGAACGCGCTGGCCGCGCTGGCCCTGTGCCGCGCCTGCGGCCTGCCGCTGGCCCCGCTGCTGCACGGCCTGCGCGAATACGCGGGCGAGCCGCACCGCGTGGAACTGGTCGCGAACATCGACGGCGTCGATTTCTATGACGACAGCAAGGGCACCAACGTCGGCGCGACGGTCGCCGCGCTCGAAGGCCTCGGTAAGGCCTTTGCCGGCGAAGACCAGCAGATCCTCCTGATCGCCGGCGGCGACGGCAAGGGCCAGGACTTCGCGCCGCTGGCATTGCCCGCTTCGCGCTACGTGCGCGCCGTGCTCCTGATTGGCCGCGATGCGCCGGCGGTCCGCGCCGCGATCGAGCCGAGCGGCGTGCCGGTGTTCGATTTGCCTGGCCTGCCGGAAGCGGTGCGCCGCGCCGCCGGCCTGGCGCGCCCTGGGGACGCCGTGCTGCTGTCGCCGGCCTGCGCCAGCCTCGATATGTTCACCAACTACGCGCACCGCGCGCAGGTGTTCGTCGACGCCGTGCGCGAGCTGGCGCTGGAGAAGGGGCAGGAGATCTGATGGCCTTCCAGCTTCCGTTCAAGTTCTCCGGCTCCAGCAGCGATGCAAGCATCGCGGCGCGCAGCCGTCCGTCGAAGATGATGGATTACGACCAGCTGCTGGTCTGGGTCACCGTGCTGCTCATGATGTTCGGCCTGGTGATGGTGTACTCGGCCTCGATCGCGCTGCCGGATTCGCCCAAGTTCGCCTACCTGAACGACAAGAACGAATACTTCCTGTACCGCCAGATGATGTACATCATCGTCTCGATGGTGGCCGCGGCCGTCGTGTTCCAGGTGCCGGTCGCGGTGTGGCAGAAGTACGCGCCGATGATGTTCATCGGCACGCTGTTCCTGCTGGTGATCGTGCTGATCCCGGGCATCGGCGTGTCCGTCAACGGTGCGCGCCGCTGGCTGCCGCTGAAGGTCATGCAGCTGCAGCCGTCCGAGATCATGAAGATCGCGGTAGTGTTGTACGCGGCCGATTTCACGGTGCGCAAGCAGGAATACATGCACAAGCTGACCAAGGGCTTCCTGCCGATGATGGTCGCGATCGGACTGGTGGGCGGCCTGCTGCTGCTGGAACCGGACCTCGGCGCCTTCGGCGTGATCGTCTGCATCGCCATGGGCATTCTGTTCCTGGGCGGGATCAATATCGTCTGGTTCGGGGGCATCGGCGCGCTGCTGGTGCTGATCTTCAGCGCGATCATCGCGCTGTCGCCGTTCCGCCGCGCGCGCATGTTCGCCTACCTCGACCCGTGGGCCGACGGCCATGCGCTGGACAAGGCCTACCAGTTGACGCATTCCCTGATCGCTTTCGGGCGCGGCGAATTCTTCGGCGTGGGCCTGGGAAGCAGCGTCGAGAAGCTGTTCTACCTGCCGGAAGCGCATACCGACTTCATCATGGCCGTGATCGGCGAGGAACTCGGCCTGGTCGGCGTGCTCGTCGTGATCGCGATGTTCTACTGGCTGGTCAAGCGCGCCTTCGACATCGGCCGCCAGGCCATTGCCCTCGACCAGATCTTCGCCGGCCTGGTCGCCAAGGGCGTCGGGATCTGGATCGGCGCGCAGACCTTCATCAACATGGGCGTCAACCTCGGCCTGCTGCCGACCAAGGGCCTGACCCTGCCGCTGATGAGCTTTGGCGGTTCGGGCGTGATGTTCAACTGCATTGGCCTGGCCATCCTGCTGCGGATCGACTACGAGAACCGCGTGCGCATGCGGGGAGGGCGGACATGAGTACGCCAATGAGGAAGCGCCTGATGATCATGGCCGCCGGCACCGGCGGCCACATCTTCCCCGGCATCGCGATCGCGCAGACCATGCGCGCGCGCGGCTGGGAGGTCTCGTGGCTGGGCACCGCCCACGGCATGGAAACCGAGCTGGTGCCGAAGGCCGGCATCCCGATGGACAGCATCGACTTCGCCGGCATGCGCGGCAAGGGCCTGGGCCACACCATCAAGGGCGCCTTCAAGATGCTGGGCGCCTTCGCCGCCTGCCGCCGCTATCTCGGCCAGCGCAAACCCGATGTCGTGCTGGGCATGGGCGGCTACGTCACGGTGCCGGGCGGGATGATGGCGAAGACGCGCAACATCCCGCTGGCCCTGGTGAATGCCGATGCGGCGCTCCTGCTGTCGAACAAGACCCTGGCCCCGATCGCCAGCCGGGTGCTGTTCGGCTTCCCGGCCGATTTCGGCGCGGCGACCGGCAAGGCGGTCGTCACCGGCAATCCGGTGCGCCAGCAGATCCTCGATCTGCCTCTGCCCGCCGCGCGTTTCGCCGGCCGCAGCGGGCCGCTGCGCGTGCTGGTGGTCGGCGGCAGCCTGGGCGCGAAGGTGCTGAACGACAGCGTGCCGGCCGCGCTGGCGCAAATCGATCCGGCCACGCGCCCGATCGTGACCCACCAGTCGGGCAAGAAGAACATCGACGCGCTGCGCGCCGCCTATGCGGCCGCCGGGGTGCAGGCAAACGTGGTCGACTTCATCGACGACATGGCCGCAAGCTATGCGAACGCCGACCTGGTGATCTGCCGCGCCGGCGCCATCACGGTCTCGGAACTGACCGCGGCCGGCGTGGCCAGCGTGCTGGTGCCTTTCGTGGCCAGCACCACCAGCCACCAGCGCGACAACGCGATCTGGATGCACGAACAGAAGGCGGCGGTGCATTTGCCGCAGGGCGAACTGGATCCGCAGCGGCTGGCAAGCCTGCTGCAAACGACAACGCGCGCTGACTGCCTGGCAATGGCGCAGGCGGCGCACAAAGTGGGCAAGCGCGATGCGAACGAGGCAATCGCGCGCGAACTGGAGCAACTGGCCGGGATGAGCAAATAATGAAGCACAAGATCAAGAACATCCATTTCGTCGGCATCGGCGGCAGCGGCATGAGCGGCATCGCCGAAGTGCTGCTCAACCTCGGCTACAACGTGTCGGGTTCCGACCTGTCGAGCAATGCCGCCAGCCAGCGCCTGAGTGAACTGGGCGCCCGCGTGTACACCGGCCACTCGGCCGAACACGTGGTCGGCGCCAACGTGGTCGTGACCTCGACCGCGGTCAACGAAGCCAATCCGGAAGTGGTCGCTGCCCGCGCCGCCAAGGTGCCGGTGGTACCGCGCGCGATCATGCTCGGCGAGCTGATGCGCCTGAAGCGCGGCATCGCGATTGCCGGCACCCACGGCAAGACCACCACCACCAGCCTGGTGGCCTCGGTGCTGGCCCAGGGCGGCCTGGATCCGACCTTCGTCATCGGCGGGCGCCTGACCGCGGCCGGCGCCAACGCCAAACTGGGCTCGGGCGACTACATCGTGGCCGAGGCCGACGAGTCGGATGCCTCCTTCCTGAACCTGACGCCGATGATCGAGGTGATCACCAACATCGACGCCGACCACATGGACACCTACGAGCACGACTTCGAGAAGCTGAAGGCCGCGTTCGTGAACTTCACCCACCGCCTGCCGTTCTACGGCCGGGTGATGATGTGCATCGACGACCCGCACGTGCGCGCCATCCTGCCGCAGGTGACCAAGCCGGTGACGACCTACGGTTTCTCGCCGGACGCCGAAGTGCGCGCCATCGACGCCCACGCCGAAGGCGTGCAGATGCACTTTACGGTGCGCCAGCAGGGCTACCCGGATACCAAATTCGTGCTGAACCAGCCGGGCATGCACAACGTGCTCAATGCCTGCTCGGCAGTCGCGATCGCGCGCGAGATCGGCATCGACGACGTCTCGACCAACCTGGGCCTGCAGAATTTCAGCGGCGTCGGCCGCCGCTTCACCCGCTACGGCGAAGTGGCCATCCCCGGCGGCGGCAGCTTCACCCTGGTGGACGATTTCGGCCACCATCCGGTCGAGACCGAGGTGACCCTGGCCGCCGCGCGCGCCGCCTATCCGGGCCGGCGCCTGGTGCTGGCCTTCCAGCCGCACCGCTACAGCCGCACGCGCGACCTGTTCGAGGACTTCGTGAAGGTGCTGGCGACCCCGGACGTGCTGCTGCTGGCCGACGTCTACGCCGCCGGCGAAGCGCCGATCGTGGCCGCCGACGGCCGCGCTCTGGCGCGCGCGCTGCGCACCGGCGGCAAGCTGGAACCGATTTTCGTGGAGGCGATCGCCGACATGCCCGCCGCCATCATGAACGTGGCGCGTGACGGCGACGTCGTCCTCACCATGGGCGCCGGCTCGATCAGCGGCGTCCCGCAACAACTGACCAATGCAAAGGCCTGAATCGTGAACGTAACTACTCCCACCTTTGATCCGGCATCCTTCGGCAAGGTCGGCGTGCTGTTCGGCGGCCGCTCCGCCGAACGCGACGTGTCGATCATGTCCGGCACCGGCGTCCTGAACGCCCTGAAATCGCGTGGCGTCGATGCCCACCCCTTCGATCCGGGCACCCAGAGCCTGGCCGAACTGGCCGAGCAGAAGTTCGACCGTGTCTTCATCGCGCTGCACGGCCGCTACGGCGAGGACGGCAGCCTGCAGGGCGCGCTCGAGCAGCTCGGCATTCCCTACACCGGCAGCGGCGTGATGGCGTCCGCGGTCGGCATGGACAAGATCACCACCAAGAAGATCTGGAAGATGGACGAGATCCCGACGCCGGACTACATGGCGATCGATCCGTCCACCGACCTCGACGAAGTCCTGGTGGCGCTCGGCCTGCCGATGATCGTCAAGCCGCCGCTCGAAGGGTCGACCATCGGCATCACCAAGGTGAACAAGGCCGACGAGCTGAAGGCCGCCGTCGACCTGGCCATCGGCTTCGACCCGGTGGTGTTGGCCGAGGAATTCGTTACCGGGCGGGAGTTCACCGTCGCCGTGTTGGGCACCGGCAAGCTTGCCCGCGCCCTGCCGATCGTCGAGATCGTGGCTCCGGAAGGCAACTACGACTACCAGAACAAGTACTTCACCGACGACACCCAGTACCACTGCCCGGCGCAGCTGGATGCGGCCCTGACGGAAGAGATCCAGCGCCACGCCGTGAACGCCTACCGCGCGCTCGGCTGCGAGGGCTGGGGCCGGATCGACGTGCTGGTGCGCAAGGAAGACATGCGTCCCTTCCTGCTGGAAGTGAACACCTCGCCGGGCATGACCTCGCACTCGCTGGTGCCGATGGCAGCGCGCGCGGTGGGCATCGGCTACGAGGACCTGTGCCTGGAGATCCTCGCCTCCGCCCGCCTGAAAATGGCGAAGAAGGTAGAGGGATAAGAACGCATGTGGCATGACGTCCGCGCCCTCAACGCAACCGCCAGCAGCCTGGTGGCGCTGGTGGTGCTCGCCTGTATCGGGTCCGGCGTGTGGTGGCTGTCGCAGCTCCCCATGTTCTCGCTGCGCGCGGTGACGGTGGAAAGCATGTACCAGCTGCCGCTGCGCCACGTGAACGAACTCACGGTGCGCAACGGCGTGATCGGCAAGATCCGCGGCAACTTCTTCACCACGGACCTGGAAGGGGTGCGGGCGACGTTCGAGACCGTGCCCTGGGTGCGGCGCGCCACCGTGCGCCGCGAATGGCCGGACCAGCTGATCGTCGAGGTGGAAGAGCACGAGGCGCTGGGCACCTGGGGCGAGGATGGCCGCCTGCTGTCGGTCAAGGGCGACGTGTTTACCGCCAACCTGGCCGAGGCCGACGACGACCACGAGCTGCCGGCCTTCAGCGGCCCACGCGGCAGCGAGAAGGAAGTGCTGGCCCGCTTCACCGAACTGCGTTCGCTGTTTGCGCCGGTGCAGCTGGCGCCGATGGCGCTGTCGCTGTCCGACCGGTATGCCTGGACCGTGAAGCTGGACAACGGCATGAGCGTGGCCCTGGGGCGCGAGCAGGACAAGGACACGCTGAAGAAGCGCGTGCAGCGGCTGGTGGGCGTCTACCCGCAGCTGGTCGCGCGGCTGCAGGAAGGGCGCATCGACACCATCGACATGCGCTACCCGAACGGCCTGGCGCTGTCCTCGGCTCTGCTTTCGGTGCCGGACGACGCCAGTAAACCAGTAAAGCCGGTGAAGAAAAAACCGAATCAACCCAACAAAACAACCAAGCAAACATAAGCAGGCAACAGCAATGACTAAAGACGCGAAGAACCTGATCGTCGGCCTCGACATCGGCACCTCGAAGGTGGTGGCGGTCGTGGCCGAAGTGATGTCCGACGGACGCCACGAGGTGATCGGCCTCGGTCAGCACGAGTCGAAAGGATTGAAGAAGGGCGTGGTCGTGAACATCGAGGCCACCGTCGAGTCGATCCAGCGCGCGCTCGAGGAAGCGGAGCTGATGGCCGACTGCAAGATCCGCAACGTCTATGCTGGCATCGCCGGCAGCCATATCCGTTCGTTCAATTCGAGTGGCATGGTTGCGATCAAGGACAAGGAAGTCACCGCCACCGACGTGGCGCGCGTGATCGAGACCGCCAAGGCGGTCAACATCCCGACCGACCAGCAATTGCTGCACACGGTGCCGCAGGAATTCATCGTCGACAACCAGGAAGACGTGCGCGAGCCGATCGGCATGAGCGGCATCCGCCTGGAAGTGCGCGTGCACATCGTCACCGGTGCGGTATCCGCGGTCCAGAATATTGTAAAGTGCGTGCGCCGTTGCGGGCTCGAGGTCTCGGACCTGATCCTGCAGCCGATTGCCTCGGCCGACTCCGTGCTGACGGTCGACGAAAAGGAACTGGGCGTGGTCCTGATCGACATCGGCGGCGGCACCACCGACATCGCCGTGTACGCGGATGGCGCGATCCGCCACACCGCCGTGCTGCCGATCGCCGGCGACCAGATCACCAGCGACATCGCGATGGCGCTGCGCACGCCGACCGGCGAAGCCGAGGACATCAAGATCCGCTACGGCGTGGCCAAGCAGGTGCTGGCCGACCCGGGCGAGACGCTCGAGGTGCCGGGGCTGGGCGACCGCGGGCCGCGCGCCCTGTCGCGCCAGGCGCTGGCGGCCGTGATCGAGCCGCGCGTCGAAGAGCTGTTCGCGATGGTGCACACGGTGGTGCGCGAGTCGGGCTACGAGGGCGTGCTCTCGTCGGGCATCGTGCTCACCGGCGGCAGCTCGATCATGCCGGGCATGATCGAGATGGCCGAAGACATTTTCCTCAAACCGGCGCGCCTCGGCACGCCGGATTACCGCGGCCAGCTGGCCGACGTCGTGCGCAGCCCACGCTACGCCACGGTGCTCGGCCTGCTGCTGGAAGCGAAGAAGCAGTACCTGCGCGGACACATCGTCACGCGTCAGGATGGTTCGGTGAAGGCAGTGTGGCAGCGCATGAAGGAATGGATAGCGGGGAACTTCTAGAAGCGAGAGCAGGGATTAACAGTCGGGCAAGGCGTGAATTTTTTCAGTACGTCAGCAACAAAGCGTTCACGGGTAAAGATTTTTTAAATACAATCGCTACTTCCGGTTTCAGGGCTCTGCCAGGGGCCTGGCACCAGTCTTGAAACGGAAGCGGCAACTTGAAAATTGGGAGTTCGATATGGAGTTCGATATGGTCGATAACGCAGCACTGGGAACCGTTATCAAAGTTGTCGGCGTCGGCGGCGCCGGCGGCAACGCGGTTCAGCACATGATCAACAAGGGTGTGTCCGGTGTCGAGTTCATCGCCGCAAACACGGATGCGCAGGCACTTGCCGTTTCGAGCGCAAACAACATCATCCAGATCGGCGAATCCGGCCTGGGCGCGGGCATGCGCCCGGAAGTGGGCCGCCAGCTCGCCGAGCAGTCGCGTTCGCGCATCGAAGACGCGCTGCGCGGCGCGCACATGGTCTTCATCGCCGCCGGCATGGGCGGCGGCACCGGCACCGGCGCCGCGCCGATCGTCGCCGAAGTGGCCAAGACCATGGGCGCACTGACCGTTGCCGTGGTTTCCAAGCCGTTCTCCTACGAAGGCGACAAGTGCATGCAGGTCGCGGAAGCGGGCCTGGAAGAGCTGACCAAGCACGTCGACTCCCTGATCGTCATCCTCAATGAAAAGCTGGAAGACATCTACGAAGACGAATCGATGCTCGACTGGATGAAGCACGCCGACGACGTCCTGAACAACGCCGTCGCCGGTATCGCCGAGATCATCAACGTGCCGGGCCACATCAACGTCGACTTCAACGACGTGAAGACCATCATGAGCGAGCAGGGCAAGGCCATGATGGGCACCGCGACCGCGTCGGGCGTGGACCGTGCGCGCATCGCCGCCGAGCAGGCCGTGGCGTCGCCGCTGCTGGACGGCATCGACCTGTCGGGTGCCAAGGGCGTGCTGGTCAACGTGACCGCAAGCCGTGGCCTGAAGGGCAAGGAGATCAAGGAAGTCATGGCCGCCGTGCGCGCCTTCGCGGCGCCGGACGCCTCGATCGCACAGGGCATCGCCTACGACGACGCGATGGGCGACGAGCTGCGCGTGACCGTGGTCGCGACCGGCCTGGGCAAGAACAAGAAGATGCAGCTGGTGCAGCCGCAGCAGATGCTCAAGACCGGCACCTACAACGCCCCGGTCATGGCTGGCGCCTCGACCGTGGCCGGCGGCCTGACCATGGGCCACGCAGGCGGCGACGCCATGGGCGGCATGAAGCAGCCGGCCGTGTGGCGCCGCGAGCAGGCATCCGAGCAGGTGCAGGCGATGCAGCGCAACGGCGTCGAGACCTACGACATCCCGGCCTTCCTGCGCAAGCAGGCTGACTGATTCAGGATTAGCTGAATAAAGAAGGGCCAGCACTAGCTGGCCCTTCTGCTTTCTGACGTCGCTTCCTGCAGACCGTCGCTACATCGGCGATAATTGCCAGATTCTCAAAACTGAAGGAGCACACCCCATGACCATCCAGATCGGCGACCGCCTGCCGGAAGGCACCCTGTCGGAATTCATCGAAACCGAAACCGCCGGCTGCTCGCTGGGCCCGAACACGTTCCAGGTTGCTGAACTGGCGAAGGGCAAGAAGATCGTCATCTTCGGCCTGCCAGGCGCCTACACCCCGACCTGCTCGGCCCAGCACGTGCCGGGTTTCGTGAAGAATGCCGAGGCGCTGAAGGCCAAGGGCGTGGACGAGATCTGGTGCATCTCGGTGAACGACGCCTTCGTGATGGGCGCCTGGGGCCGCGACCAGAAGGCCACCGGCATCGTGCGCATGATGGCCGACGGTAACGCCGACTACTCCAAGGCCCTGGGCCTGGACGCCGACTTCTCGAAGCACGGCATGGGCACCCGCTGCAAGCGCTACTCGATGCTGGTCGAAGACGGCGTCGTCAAGCAGCTGAACGTGGAAACCGCCGGCTTCGAAGTCTCGAGCGCCGAAAAGATGCTGGAACAACTGGGCTAAACTGCCCGCTACCCTGTGCAAACGGCGCTGCGGCGCCGTTTTTCAATCATGATCATCAACGCCGAATCTCCTGACCAGCCCGAAGTGCGGGCCATGCTGGAACAACTCGACGCCTACTGTGCGTCGCTGTACCCGCTTGAGTCCAACCACCTGATGGACATTGCGTCGCTGCTGGCCGGCGACGTGCTGTTCCTGGTCGCGCGCGACGTGACAGGAGCGGCGGTCGGCTGCGCGGCGCTCGCCAATCGCGGCGCCTATGGCGAAGTCAAACGCATGTATGTCGAGGAAGCGGGCCGCGGCCGCGGCATCGGCAGCAAGCTGCTGGAGCAATTGGTGATGTTCGCGCGCATGTCGGGACTGCAGGTCCTGAGGCTGGAAACCGGCATCCACCAGCCGGAAGCGATCGCCCTGTACGAGCGGATGGGCTTCGTGCGCCGCGACGCCTTCGGCGACTACCAGCCCGACCCCTTGAGCCTGTTCATGGAAAAGCACTTGTGAAGCGGCCCGCCGGCAACCTGTACAGCATCTACGCGATGGTGCTGGCCGTGTTCATGTTCGCGCTGATGGACACGATGATGAAGCTGCTCTCGCAGAGTTACCCGGCGATCCAGGTGGCCGCGCTGCGCTCGCTCACCTCGCTGCCGCTGATCGCCGTCTACGTCGGCATCAAGGTCGGCTACGGCGACATCTTCCGCATCCGCTGGCCGCTGCATATCCTGCGCGCGGTGCTCGGCATCGCCATGCTCAGCTTCTTCGCCTTCGGCATCCGCAAGCTGTCGCTGGCCGAGGCCTACACGATCTTCTTCATCGCGCCGGCGATCATCACAGCGCTCTCCGTATGGTTCCTGAAGGAGCGCGTCGACGTACCCCGCTGGATTGCCATCTCCGTTGGACTGTGCGGTGTGCTGGTGGTGCTGCGCCCGAGCGGCGCCGGCTTCCTCACCATCGGCGGCCTGGCCGTGCTGGGGGCGGCCGCGATGTATGCGGTCTCGGCGATCACGGTCGGCATCCTGGCCAGGACCGACCGCAGCGAGCACATGGTGTTCTGGCTGATGGTCATGATGTCGATCGGCGCCGGCTTGCTGGCGGCGCCGGGCTGGGTCGGGATGCGTATGAGCGATATCCCGCTGTTGCTGGGCCTGGCCTTGAGCGGCTTCATCGGCCAGCTGGCCATCACCGAAGCCTTCGCCAAGGGGGATGCCTCGAGCGTGGCGCCCTTCGAGTACACGGCCCTGGCCTGGGCGGTCGGCATCGACTGGATGCTGTGGCAAACCCTGCCGGACGGCTGGACGGTGGTGGGCGCGGCGATCATCATCGGCAGCGGTATGTATCTGATTCGCCACGAAAAAGTGCACGTGGAGTCGGATCATCCGTAAGGACGGCATGGCCTCAGCGGGCCAATAAGCGCTGGGCTATAATCGCCGGATGCTGAAACAACGAACCATCAAACAGGTCGTCCGCACCACCGGTGTCGGCGTCCATTCGGGCACCAAGGTCGAACTGACCCTGCGTCCGGCGCCGCCGGGCGCCGGCATCACCTTCCGCCGCGTCGATTACGACCCCATCGTCGCCATTCCGAGCGCGGCCGACGTGGTCGGCGAGACCCGCATGGCCACGGTCCTGATCAAGGATAACGCGCGCGTCTCCACCGTCGAGCACCTGATGTCGGCCTGCGCCGGCCTCGGCATCGACAACCTGACCGTGGACGTGACGGCCGAAGAGATCCCGATCATGGACGGCTCGGCGGCTTCCTTCGTGTTCCTGCTGCAGCAGGCCGGCCTGGAAGAGCAGGATGCGCCGAAGCGGTTCATCCGCGTGCTGAAGGACGTCGAGATCCGCCAAGGTGAGGGCAAGAACGAGAAGTGGGCGCGCCTGTCGCCCTACGACGGCTTCAAGCTCGACTTCTTCATCGAATTCAACCACCCGGCCGTGGACGGCACCATGCAGCGCGCCTCGGTGGATTTCGGCGACGTCTCCTACGTGCACGACGTGGCGCGGGCGCGCACCTTCGGCTTCATGCAGGACGTGGAAACCCTGCGCGGCATGGGCCTGGCGCGCGGCGGTTCGCTGGAGAACGCGATCGTGATGGACGAGTACCGCATCCTGAATGCGGACGGGCTGCGCTACGAGGACGAGTTCGTGCGCCACAAGATCCTCGACGCGATCGGCGACCTGTATATCGTGGGCCACCCGCTGCTGGCCAGCTACACGGCCCACAAGTCGGGCCATGCGCTCAACAACGAACTGCTGCGCAAGCTGTTGGCAACGCCGGATGCCTACGAGTGGGTGGAGTTCGATTCGCTGAGCGAGGCGCCGCCGTCCTACCTGCGGCAGATGACGCGGGAGTGGGCGCAGATGTGATTCTGTGGTGCACGCTCAGTCTTATGGCGTGCATGCAGAAATTGGGTTCCGGCCTTCGCCGGAACGACGGTTTTTAGGGCGGTGGAGTAAACGATCGTTACATGTTGCCACTAGCAATAGTACGTCGTACCGGCGAAGGCCGGTACCCAAGTTAGCGGCAAACCGCTAGCGTGTCGTTTAGCCAAAGAAGCAAGGAACTACTTCCGCCTCTCCGCCAACCTCCTCAACGCCGCCACCAGATCCTTGTTCTGGCTGCTGTCCTCCAGCGACTCGGCCAGTTCCTCGAAGGCCTGCACCGCCGTCTTCGGCAGCTCCAGGGTGCGCATCTGCGGCTTGTCGTCCGGCATGGCGCGCGCCACCTGCACCTTCAGCTTGACCGACTCCACCGCCCAGCCGCGCTGCGCCAGCGCCGACTGCAGCTTGGGCAGCATCTGCTTCATCCTTGCCGCGACGGCGGAACTCGGCACGGCCAGCACCAGCACCCCGTCCTGGAACGAGATCACGTCGGTATTTCCGGCCATGACGGGCAGGATGGCGGCGCAGTCGGACTGCAGGCGCGCCATCCGCATCGCGGCGGGCAGGAGGCTGGCCATGCGGTCGTTCTTGCGCAGGAAATCCGTCGCGACGATCGAGGTCTGCCGGTTCTTGGTACCGTAGATATGCACTGGTAAACAGGGACAGGAAAAAGGGAGAAGAGCGGGTTCGCTATGCCCGCAACATACCATATTCGCCGCCCGTGCGCGGGCGAGGGGCCCTGGGAACGTGGCGCGTGGTGCACGCGCAGTGCAATTTGATAACATTCTGCTGTTCAGCAGCCTTGTTATCCTGCCCAATGACCCCAAGTGTGGCCGGATCGCATGATAAAATCAGTAGCTTTTTGCCATAGGCGGTCTGCGGCGGCTAGTATGTACAAGCCACCCCTGGCTCTTTTTGCGGCGTAATTTTCTAGAACACAGCAATGTCATTCCTGACCCAGATTTTCGGCAGCCGTAACCAGCGTCTGCTCAAGCAATACCAAAAGACCGTGCGTCAGATCAACGCGCTCGAGCCCCAGATGGAAAAGCTGTCTGACGCCGAACTGCAAGCCAAGACGCCCGAATTCAAGGACCGCCTGGCCAAGGGCGCGACGCTCGACGACATCCTGCCGGAAGCCTTCGCGGTCTGCCGCGAAGCCGCCAAGCGGGTCATGAAGATGCGCCATTTCGATGTCCAGCTGATCGGCGGCATGGTCCTGCATGAGGGCAAGATCGCCGAAATGGGCACCGGCGAGGGCAAGACCCTGATGGCGACCCTGCCGGTCTACCTGAACGGCCTGTCCGGCAAGGGCGTGCACGTCATTACGGTCAACGATTACCTGGCCCAGCGCGATGCCGAATCGATGGGCCGCCTGTACGGCTGGCTCGGCCTCACGACCGGCGTGAACCTGTCGCAGCTCGACCACGACAGCAAGCAGAAGGCCTACGCTTCGGACATCACCTACGGCACCAACAACGAATTCGGCTTCGACTACCTGCGCGACAACATGGTCTACGACGTGCGCGAACGCGTGCAGCGCAGCCTGAACTTCTCGGTGGTCGACGAGGTCGACTCGATCCTGATCGACGAAGCCCGTACTCCCCTGATCATCTCCGGCCAGGCCGAGAACCACACCGACCTGTACCACCGCCTGAACGCGCTGCCGCCGCTGCTGACCCAGCAGATCGGCGAAGAGACCCCGGACGGCAAGGGCAAGATCGAAGTCCCGGGCGACTACACCAAGGACGAGAAGGCGCACACCGTGCTGCTGACCGAAGCCGGCCACGAGAAGGCCGAGGCCATCCTGACCGAATGGGGCCTGCTGCCGGAAGGCGCTTCGCTGTACGACGCCGCCAACATCACCCTGATCCACCACCTGTACGCGGCGCTGCGCGCCCATGTCCTGTACCACAAGGACCAGCACTACGTGGTGCAGAACAACGAGGTGGTGATCGTCGACGAATTCACCGGCCGCCTGATGACGGGCCGCCGCTGGTCCGACGGCCTGCACCAGGCCGTGGAAGCCAAGGAAGGCGTGCGCATCCAGAACGAGAACCAGACCCTGGCCTCGATCACCTTCCAGAACTACTTCCGCATGTACAGCAAGCTGGCCGGCATGACCGGTACGGCCGACACCGAAGCCTACGAATTCCAGGAAATCTACGGCCTCGAGACCGTGGTCGTCCCGCCGAACAAGCCGTCGCAGCGCAAGGACCGCCAGGACCAGGTGTACAAGTCGGCCGAAGAGAAGTACAACGCGATGCTCAACGACATTCGCGACTGCTACGAGCGCGGCCAGCCGGTGCTCGTGGGTACCACCTCGATCGAGAACTCGGAACTGCTGTCCGGCATCCTGAACAAGGCGAACCTGCCGCACAACGTGCTGAACGCCAAGCAGCACGCACGCGAAGCGGAAATCATCGCGCAGGCGGGCCGCCCGAAGATGATCACCATCGCCACCAACATGGCGGGCCGCGGTACCGACATCGTCCTGGGCGGCAACGTCGAGAAGCAGATCCAGCTGATCGAAGCCAACGACGCGCTGTCGGACGCCGACAAGGAAGCGCAGTCCAAGGTGCTGCGCGACGAATGGCAGTCGCTGCACGACCACGTGGTGGGCGCCGGCGGCCTGCACATCATCGGTACCGAGCGCCACGAGTCGCGCCGGGTCGACAACCAGCTGCGCGGCCGTTCGGGCCGCCAGGGCGACCCGGGCTCCTCGCGCTTCTACCTGTGCCTGGACGACCCGCTGCTGCGCATCTTCGCCGGCGACCGCGTGCGCGCGATCATGGAGCGCCTGAAGATGCCGGAAGGCGAGCCGATCGAGGCGGGCATCGTGACCCGCTCGATCGAGACCGCCCAGCGCAAGGTCGAGGCCAGGAACTTCGACATCCGCAAGCAGCTGCTGGAATACGACGACGTCGCCAACGACCAGCGCAAGGTGATCTACACCCAGCGTAACGAACTGCTGGAATCGGTCGACATGGCCGAGCTGATCGCTTCGCTGCGCGTGGGCGTGTTCACCGACCTGGTGCGCCAGTACGTCCCGGCCGAGTCGGTCGAGGAGCAATGGGACATCCCGTCGCTGGAATCGGTGCTGGCCGCGGAGTGGGGCTTGAGCCTGCCGCTGCAGAAGATGCTGGTCGACGAGCCGAACCTGAACGACGACGACATCCTCGAGCACGTGCTGAAGGCGGCCGCGGAGTCCTACGACACCAAGGTGGCGGTGGTCGGCAAGGAATCCTTCGGCGGCTTCGAGCGCAACGTCATGCTGCAGAGCCTGGACACCCACTGGCGCGAACACCTCGCGGCGCTGGACCACCTGCGCCAGGGCATCCACCTGCGCGGCTACGCCCAGAAGAACCCGAAGCAGGAATACAAGCGCGAAGCCTTCGAGCTGTTCAGCGACATGCTGGACCGTATCAAGAACGAAGTGATCCGCACCGTCATGACGGTCCGCATCCAGACCCGCGAGGAAGTGGAAGCTGCCGAAGCGGCGATGGCGGCGCAGGTGGCGCAGCTGGAAAACATCAACTTCCAGCACGCCGACTTCAACCCGTCGGCAGCGCCGGAAGAGCTGCTCAACCCGAACCCGGTGCGCGCCGATTCGGCGGCTGTGGCGGCGGAAGACCACAACACCTACCTGGGCATGAAGGTCGGCCGCAACGATCCGTGCCCTTGCGGTAGCGGGAAGAAGTTCAAGGCGTGCCACGGCAAGCTGGCGTAAGCTGCTTCAGCGTGTAAACGGAAACGGCCGGACTGATGTCCGGCCGTTTTTTTATATTTGCGTGATGCTTGGGAACTTGGGTCCCGGCCTGCGCCGGGACGACGTTGTTTCAATGTGTATGAATGGCAAGCGGTTCGATTCCTGCCGCTGACCTAAAGACCGTCATCCCGGCGAAGGCCGGGATCCAATTTTGCGTAATCAGACGTAGCGCCGATGGAAGCGGGTGCCCAAGCGCGTCAGCACCTCATACCCGATCGTCCCCGCCAGCGCCGCCACCTCGTCCACCGGCTGGTGCGCACCCATCAGCTCGACTTCCGAACCCGGCGCCACGCGCTCGGGCGCAATCCCGGTCACGTCCAGCGTGATGCTGTCCATCGACACCCGCCCCGCGATCGGCACCTTGACGCCGTCCACGAAGGCAAAGCCGCGTCCCGACAGCGAACGCAGCCACCCGTCGGCATAGCCCACCGCGATGGTGGCGATGCGCTGCTCGCCGGTGCAGGCATGGTGCGCGCCATAGCCCACCACAGCGCCATCGCAGACGCTGCGCACCTGCACCACGCGCGCATGCAGCGACACCGCCTGCCTGAGCGGATTCGGCATGCCCGGCTGCGGATTGATGCCGTACAGCGCCGCACCGGGGCGCAGCAGGTCGTAGTGATAGGCGGAACCCAGGAACACGCCCGAGGAATTGGCCAGGCTGGCCGGTACGCCCGGGAACAGCTGGCGCAGCTCCTCGAAGCGGCGCCGCTGCGCCTCGTTCAAGGGGTGCAGGGGCTCGTCCGCGCAGGCCAGGTGGCTCATCACGAGGGTGGGGCGCACGCCCGCCAGCCAGTTGCGGTCCTTGGAGAGCGCCAGCAGGTCTTCCGGCGCCAGTCCCATGCGCGACATGCCGGTGTCGAGCTGGATCGCGGCCGGCAGTTCGCGGTCCAGGGTGCGTGCCAGCGCGCGCCATTCCTGGATTTGCCCGGGATCGTTCAGCACCGGCCGCAGGTCGTACTGGAAGCAGTCCTTCGTCGTGCCCGGCGGCGGTCCGTGCAGCACGTAGATCGCGCAATCCTCGGGCACCAGCTGGCGCAGGCGAATGCCTTCCTCCAGGTGGGCGGTGAAGAAGGTCTTGCAGCCTTCCAGGGCCAGCGCGGGCGCCACCTGTTCCATGCCGAGCCCGTAGGCGTCGGCCTTCATGACGGCCGCGCAGGCGCCCTTGGTCTTCCCGGCCAGCAGCCGGTAATTGTCACGGATCGCACCCAGGTCGACCGTCAGCCGCGCCCCGGCGCGGGACGCATCCACAGAATCCACCATCGGCGCGTCAGGCCTTGACCAGTTCGGGCGAAGCGCCGCGCTGCGGAGTGCCGGCGTAGCGGAACACCGCCAGGTCGTCGGCGCGGATGGCCGGCTTCTTGCCGCTGACCAGGTCGGCGATCACGCTGGCCGAGCCGCAGGCCATGGTCCAGCCCAGGGTGCCGTGGCCGGTGTTGGTGAACAGGTTGCGCAGCGGGGTGGCCCCGACCACCGGGGTGCTGTCCGGGGTCATCGGACGCAGGCCGGTCCAGAAGGATGCCTGGCGGGTGTCGCCGGCGCCCGGGAACAGGTCGTTGACCACCATTTCCAGGGTTTCGCGGCGCGCCGGGTTCAGGACCTGGCTGTAGCCCGCGATCTCGGCCATGCCGCCCACGCGGATGCGGTCTTCGAAACGGGTGACGGCGATCTTGTAGGTCTCGTCCAGGATGGTCGACACCGGCGCACGGCTCGCGTCCGTGATCGGCACCGTGATCGAGTAGCCCTTGAGCGGGTAGACCGGCAGCGTGAACTGGTGCTTGAGCAGCAGGCGCGAGTAGCTGCCCAGCGCCAGCACGTAGCGGTCGGCCATGAGAAGACCCTTGTCGGTGCGCACGCCGGTGATCTGGTCGCCGGCGATGTCGAGGGCCTGGATGCTTGTATCGAACTCGAAGCGCACGCCCAGGTCGCGCGCCATCGCGGTCAGGCGGGTGGTGAACATCTGGCAGTCGCCGGTCTCGTCGTTCGGCAGGCGCAGTCCGCCCACCAGGGTGCCGTGCGAGCCCAGCGCCGGCTCGGCCTTGCCGAGGTCGTGGCCGAGCAGCAGTTCATAGTCGACGCCGGCGTCCTTCAGGACTTCGATGTCCTTGCCGGCGCTTTCCAGCTGCTGCTGGGTGCGGAACAGCTGGATCGTGCCCAGGCTGCGGCCTTCGTATTCGATGCCGGTGTCGGCGCGCAGTTCGCGGATGCAATCGCGGCTGTACTCGGCCAGGCGCACCATGCGCTCCTTGTTGACGGCATAGCGGTCGGCGGTGCAGTTGCGGTACATCTGCCACATCCACTGCAGCTGGAACAGCGAGCCGTCCGGACGGATGGCCAGCGGCGCGTGCTTCTGGAACAGCCACTTCGCGGCCTTCAGCGGAATGCCCGGCGCCGCCCAGGGCGAGGCATAGCCCGGCGAGATCTGGCCGGCGTTGGCAAAACTCGTCTCCAGGGCAGGGCCGGGTTGACGGTCGATGACGGTGACGTCGTGGCCTGCCTTGGCCAGATAGTATGCGGTGGTCACGCCGACCACGCCGCTGCCCAGTACGAGAACGCGCATGAGGAGTCCTGATTAAGAAAGAAGCCGGATTCAGAAAAGATTGCCATGATACAGGTGGTGGTGAAATAATGGTTCCTGTTATTACACACGTTTTCAGTGAAACTTCATGCGCGTCCAGAAGAACTCCCACCGCGTCCTCGACAAGATCGACCTGCACATCCTGTCGATTCTCCAGGACGACGCGCGCATCGTCATGAAAGACCTGGCCGAGCAGGTCGGGCTGTCGCTGACGCCCTGCATCGAACGGGTCAAGCGCATGGAGCGCGACGGCGTGATCGCCGGCTACCATGCGCGCGTCAATCCCCAGGCGATGGGCCTGCAGATCCTGGTGTTCGTCGAGATCACCCTGCACCAGAAATCCGAAAAAGCCTTCGACCGCTTCCGCCGGGCGATGCTCGGCATTCCCGAGGTAATGGAGTGCCACCTCGTATCTGGGGATTTCGACTACCTGATCAAGGCCCGCATTCCGGAAATGTCCGAGTACCGCCGCCTGCTGGGCGAGATCCTGCACGTAGCCGATGCCGGCCAGTCGAAGAGCTATGTGGTGATGGAAGAGCTGAAAGAGACGCTGGCGCTGTCGATTCCGCGCTGAACAGCGCCGCATCCCTGTCGCTTACGCTTGGGCCTGCGCCTGCGCCTGGATGTTCTGCATGGCCCGGCGCAAGAAGCCGATCACATCGTCGCCGATCCCCGTGCCCAAGTGCAGCATGGGCTCAAGGCTGCCGGCGCGGCGGAATTGCGCCACCACCTCGGGATCGTCGCCGACCATATCGTGGAACAGCGCGAACCAGCGCCGGGTGAGCGCCAGTGCCTCGCTCGACCGCGCCTCCGGGTCGGCCCCCATGCGTGCACGGATCGCCATGGCCAGCTCGATCCATTCGTCCGAATGCGTTGCCTCGTGGCGGCGCATGCGCTGCAGCGTCGCTTCGGGCAGGTAGCGCGCGTAGATGCCGAAGCGCAGCTCGGCGATCGCCGTGCGCATGTAGGCCAGCAGCGCGGGCGTCAAGCCCATCTCCTTCTGCGCTTCCGGATCCTGCCCAGCCATGGCGGTCAGGCGCAGGATGAAGGCGGGGTCGCCGCCGCTGTCGCGCTCCACGCAGCCCAGCCAGCGCTCGGCAAAAGCCCTCGCTTCGCGCGTATCCGGCGCGACGCCGCGATTCATCAGCGACTGAGCGTGGCGCACCAGCTCCTGCCATTCGGCCTGGGCCTCGGGGTTCCGGTACAGCGGCAGCCGCGCCAGTTCTTCCTTCGAAAAGTGTTTTTCGTACATGTTCATCTGCTCCAGAGTGGTTAGCCAGATGGACAGGTCCGTCTCCTCGCCGGCGGTCAGGCGCGAGCGCAGGCGCAGCAACTGCTCGCGCATGTGCCGCGCCTGCGCGATCTGCTGGTCGAGGCTGGAGAGCTGGCGCTCGACGATGGCCAGCGGCGAGGCGGCGGGACTGTCCAGGTAAGCTCCAATGTCGCTGAGTGCCATGCCGAACGCGCGCAGGGCCTGGATCTGCTGCAGGCGCGCCACGTCGTCGCGGTTGTAGAGGCGGTAGCCGGCATCGGAACGCGCAGAAGGCGAGAGCAGCCCGATGCTGTCGTAATGGTGCAGCGTGCGGACCGTCAGGCCGGCGCGCGCCGCGAGTTCTCCCACTTTCAACATCGAGCTTCTCCCCGTCTTCATGCGTAGCGCTACTCTGGACCCTCACCTTGCGTGAGGGTCAAGCATCTTCGCACACCCCTGCTTACCAGACCATCTTGTTCCAGGTGTTGTCGCCGACGACGCCGTCGGCGCTCAATCCTTTCGAGGTCTGGAAGTTCTTCACGGCGGTCGCCGTGGCCGGGCCGAAGGCGCCGTCCACCGTGATGCCGGCGCCGCTCTCGTTGAGCTGGCTCTGCACCGCGCGCACCTTGGCGCCCGAGTCGCCCTGCTGGGTGAGGATGGTCAGCGCCGGCCAGGTGGCGTTGCCGACCACGCCGTCCGCGCCCAGGCCGTGCGAGGACTGGAAGTTCTTCACCGCGTTCTGGGTCGTGGTGTCGAAGCTGCCATTCACGGTGAGCGTGTAGCCCCATTGCTGCAGCAGGTACTGGATGGTGCGCACGCGCTCGCCCGTGTTCCCGTACTGGACCAGCGGCCAGGTGGTGGTGGTGCCGCCGCCCGAGGTGCTGCCGGCCACCAGCGATTTGTAACGCGGCCAGTCCCAGCCCGAGCCCGGGTCGGTATGGCTCTGGCTGGCGTAGTTGACGTGGCCCTTGACGTTGTACAGCGAGTCCGAGGGCACGGCGCTCCAGCCGCTGCTGCCGTCATACACCTTCTGCGCCAGGCCGCGCGAGGCGAGGATGTCCTTGGTCAGCGCCGCCGAGGCGTTGTACATCGCGGTGGTGTACCAGGCGGACGGGTTGGCGATGTAGCCCTCGTGCTCGATGCCGATGGTGTAGCCGTTCGAGTTCCCGACGTGCCAGGCCTTGTCGGCTTCGCGCACCATCTGCGTCACCTGGCCGTCCGAGGAGCGGATCACGTAGTGGGCGCTGACGCCGGCGCTGCAGTTCTGGAACCAGGAGATCGAGCCGGCGTAGGAGCCCTGGGTGGTGTGCACGGTCACGTGGCTGACCGAGGCGGTGCGGGCGGAATAATTGCAGCTGGCGGCCGGGTTCCAGATGGCCGGCGGATAGTCGGTCGAGGCAAGCGCCGGCTGGGCCGACGCGATCAAACACAGGCCTGCGAGGAGCCTGGCAAATGAGCCGCGCATCATGTTCTTCATGGATGTTGTCTCCGTATTCTGCTTCGTTATTATTTATTCGGGGTATCGACGAAATCCGGCGCCGAAATCTTCGGATCGGGCGTGCCGGTTTCCACCGTGATGCGGCGCGCGGACAGCTTGCGCAGCCGCTCCTTGCCGTAGGCTTTCTCCATCTCGACGTGCTTCTGGTCGATCTCGAACTTGTCGCTGCGCCGGCCCTGGCGGATCGCGGTCAGCACTTCGTAGCTGTAGATCTTCGCGATCTCGGGCTGCGGGATGCCGCTGTAGCGGGCCACCGCGCTTTCCCAGTCCGCGAGCGGGAAGCCCTTGTTCTTGCGGGCGCCGTAGTGGGCGAGCAGGGCGGCGGCGGCGCGGATGTTGGAGCGCGTGTCCGAGGCCGCCTGTTCCGGCGTGACGCGGATCAGGGCCGCGCCTTCGCGCAAGGAGTGGCCGAAATGATTGTCGTCGCGCAGGCCCATGATGCCGTAGCTGATCGGCATGCCTTCATGCGACTCGACTTCGACCTCGGGCTCGCCGTTTTTCTTGAGCTTGCCCTTGGGGACGTGCGGATGCCAGCGCGTTTCGGCATAGGCGATCGACTGCAGCAGTTCGACCGGCACGTTGAATTCGTTCGAGGCTTCCCGGAAGTACTGCTTGTACTGCTTTGCCGACACGGTCAGCTCGGCCTGCTTGCCGTCGGCGAGCGCGAGCGGCGCTGCCGCCGTTCCAAGGATTGCTGCACATAGCGCGGCCAGCAGCCGCAGCTTGACGCTTTGCTTCATTGTTGTCTCCAGTGTTGTTTGAATAGGCTCCGGCACGGGGCCGGAAGGGTGCCTGGAAGAATCCAACAACATGCCATTTCCAGGCCTGTCGAGTATATGCATACTCCAGGTCGAGAAACGGTAAGGGTTTGATTTAAAACAATATTTCGGCAGAAATGAATCGTGCTCAATGCGCCACTAAAAGTCGGACCATACACACAGATTAAGAGGGTGTAAGCGGGGGTTATCGCTTTATGCGCACGGCATGAAAGCGGGCGCGACACCCTGGCTGGACAGGCCTGCTCGCCCTAGCCGCTGCTGGCAGTACAATATCGGATTACCTATCTTTTCTTTTAAGAGATCGCCATGGCCGTCAATTCCCCCCTGCCAGTCGCAGCCGACCTGAAACCCGTCAACGGCATCGAGATCGGCTTTGCCGAAGCCGGTATCAAGAAGCCTAACCGCAAGGACCTGCTCGTGATGAAGCTGGCCGAAGGTGCGACCGTGGCCGGCGTCTTCACCACCAACCGCTTCTGCGCCGCGCCGGTCCAGGTGAGCAAGGCCAACCTGGCAGCCGTCGCGAATGGCGGCAAGCCGATCCGCGCCCTGGTGGTCAACACCGGCAACGCCAACGCCGCCACCGGCGAGCAGGGCCTGGCCAACGCGCAGGCCACCTGCGCCGAGGTGGCGAAGCTGCTGGGCCTGGACGCGCAGCAGGTGCTGCCGTTCTCCACCGGCGTGATCCTCGAGCAGCTGCCGATCGATAGAATCGTCGCCGGCCTGCCGGCCGCCGTGTCGAACCTGAAGGCGGACAACTGGTTCAACGCCGCCGAGGCGATCATGACCACCGACACCCAGCCGAAAGCCGCCTCGCGCACCGTCACCATCGGCGGCCATCTTGTTACCATGACCGGCATCAGCAAGGGCGCCGGCATGATCAAGCCGAACATGGCGACCATGCTGGGCTACCTGGCGATCGACGCGCGCGTGGCGCAGCCGGTGCTGGACGAACTGGTGAAGCACGCGGCCGACCACTCGTTCAACAGCATCACCATCGACGGCGACACCTCGACCAACGACTCCTTCATCATCGTCGCCACCGGCGCGGGCAGCCTGAACATCGATGCCGCCTCGGGTGCGGACTACGAAGCGCTGAAGGAAGCCGTGACCGACATCTCGCGCAACCTGGCGCAGCAGATCATCCGCGACGGCGAAGGCGCGACCAAGTTCATGACCATCACGGTGGAGCAAGGTGGGAGCGTGGAAGAGTGCCGCAAGATCGCCTACTCGATCGCGCACTCGCCTCTGGTCAAGACCGCGTTCTTCGCCTCGGACCCGAACCTGGGCCGCATCCTGGCCGCGATCGGCTACGCCGGCGTCGACGACCTGGATACCACCAAGCTGGATCTCTACCTGGACGACGTGTGGGTTGCCAAGGCGGGCGGGCGCAACCCGGACTACAAGGAAGAGGACGGCCAGCGCGTGATGAAGCAGGCCGAGATCACCGTGCGCGTGACGCTCGGCCGCGGCAACGCCACCGCCACCGTCTGGACCTGCGACCTGTCGCACGACTACGTCTCGATCAACGCCGACTACCGTTCGTAAGGAGAGCAAGGGAGTGACGCCACTGGAACAGTTCCTGCACCGCGCCGAAGCCCTGCTGGCGCGGGTCGAAGCGGTGCTGCCGCCCGCGGTGCCGCGCGAGCCGGACTGGAAGCGCAGTTTCGCCTTCCGCTGGCGCAAGCGCCCTGGTGGCGCCGGCGGTGGCGGCAAATACCTGGCGCCGGTGCTGCACGCCTCGACCATCCGGCTCGAGGATTTGCAGCACGTCGACGCCCAGAAACGTGCGATCGAGCAGAACACGAAGCAGTTCGTGCTGCGCCGCCCGGCCAACAATGTGCTGCTGACCGGTGCGCGCGGCACCGGCAAGTCCTCGCTGATCAAGGCCTGCCTGAACGGCTTCGCAAGCGAAGGCCTGCGCCTGATCGAGGTGGACAAGGCCGACCTGGCCGATTTGCCCGACATCGTCGACCTGGTGGCGGGACGGCCGGAGCGCTTCGTGATCTTCTGCGACGACCTGTCCTTCGAGGAAGGCGAGGCCGGCTACAAGGCGCTCAAGGTGGCGCTCGACGGCAGCATTTCGGCGCAGTCGGACAATGTGCTCATTTATGCGACCTCGAACCGGCGCCACCTGATGCCGGAAAAGATGTCGGACAACGCCGGCTACACCCATGGCGACGACGGCGACCTGCATCCGGGCGAGACGGTCGAAGAGAAGATCTCGCTGTCGGAACGCTTCGGCCTGTGGCTTTCCTTCTACCCCTTCAGGCAGGACGACTACCTGGGCATCGTCGCCCACTGGCTGGCCAGCTTCGGCTGCACGCCGGAGGAAATCGAATCGGCGAGGATGGAGGCGCTGCAGTGGGCGCTGCAACGCGGTTCGCGTTCGGGCCGGGTGGCGTGGCAATTTGCGAAGGACTACGCCGGCAGGCTGCCGGATCAAGAAACCAATGAGTGAAGCAGTAAAAGCAAAACCGGTCGACGTCGCAGTCGGCATCCTGATGCGCCCCAACGGCGACGTGCTGCTGGGCCAGCGTCCGGAAGGCAAGCCCTATGCCGGCTACTGGGAATTCCCGGGCGGGAAAGTCGAACCGGGCGAAGACATCTTCCACGCGCTGCAGCGCGAGTTTGTCGAGGAGCTGGGCGTGCGCCCGCTCAGCGGCGAGGCCTGGTGCTGCGTCGAGCATGTGTACGAGCATGCGCACGTGCGCCTGTATTTCTACATCTGCCGCGAATGGGAAGGCGAGCCGCAAAGCCTGGAAGGGCAGGCCTTCGCATGGCAGGGAGGGTACAGCGTCAGTCCATTATTGCCGGCGACGATACCCTTGCTGGAGTGGCTGGATAAGGTGCGTTACGCGACGCCGGAGTAGCCCAGCATAACTTAGTACCGCCCCCTCGGCACGTCATCCCGGCGAAGGCCGGGATCCAATTTCGTCGATATGCCGCGAAAGTCAAATTGGGTTCCGGCCTTCGCCGGAAGTCGTAGCCGCCAGTGGCGGGTACGACGGTCTTAGGGTTAGCTAAAGAACAGCGGAACCGTAATGCCGCTCGCGCTGTTACTGGTGCTCAGTCGTCCGTCGGCTTGTCGTCCTGGGGATCGTTCGGCGCCGCGCCGGGAATCGTGTACTTTTCTTCGGCCCAGGCGCCCAGGTCGATCTGCTTGCAGCGTTCCGAGCAGAACGGGCGGTACTTGTTCGCCGGGGTCCATTCGACCTTCTTGCCGCAGGTCGGGCAGGCTACAACAGTCATCTTCGTCTCAATCGTTGAATCAGAAATTACACAGGGTCAGGTTGAAGGGCACGTCTGTTTCCAGCGCCTTCGGCTTGCAGTCCCCGTCCTGGGTGGTGAAGCGAACCCACAGCATATACTTGTTGGCCGAGATTTCGGGAATCGCGCCAAGCGAATCGTCGATCGACAGGCGCAGCATCTGGTAGACCTTTCCCTGCAGCATCTGCTGGTAGCTGCCTCCCACGGCGATCATCTTGGCCGGGCCGCCGGAATCGCGCAGCAGGCGCAGCACCAGGGCCAGGGCCTCGAACAGCGGCGCCAGCGGGGCGAACCAGCCCATGATATCCGATTGGCGCTGCTGCGCGGGTCGGTGCTGCCAGGCGTAATACGAGGGCAGGTCGAACTCGCAGGCGCCGCCCGGGATGATGGTGCGGCCGCGGATGCTCATCAGCCATTCGTTGTCGCGCACGTTCTGGCCGGTCTTGCCCTGGCTTGCCACCAGCGCGCCGCTGACGGCGTCCAGCTCGGCCAGCACGGCGTCGAGCGTCTCGGTGGCGACATTGGGATTGCTGCGGTAGGACAGCAGGCTCTGCTTTTGACGCTCGAGCTCCTGCAGCAGGTCGGACTTCAGGTCGGCACGCCCGGCCACTTCCAGCATGTCGAAGATCGTGGCGAGGGCCACGTGGTGCTGCATCGGGTGCTCTTGTTGCACAAAGAACTTGAACTTCTCGTACAAATCTTCCAGCCGCAACAACGTGCGAATCCGCTCGTTGAAAGGATATTCGTAGACGATCAAAATGACATTCCTCTGAATGTAGGCTGGCGAGCAACCCCGTGATTCTGAACCATGCTGCGCAAAATTACAAATCCCGCATTGACCTAATTCAATTGATTTTCAAGTTCGTTTGCTCTGGGATAAATACATTGCGTGCAAAATCTCGACTTGCGGGCGTAAAGCGTCCAGTCCGTCGTCGTTGACGATGATGTCGTCGGCCGCCGCGCGGCGCTGTTCGCGGGTGACCTGGGCGGCCATGATGGCGCGTACCTGTGCCTCGGTGATGCCGCTGCGCGCCATCACCCGCGCCACCTGCAGCTCCTCGGGGCAGTCGATCGCCAGCACCCGGGTGACGCGCTCGCGCCAGGTGCCCGATTCGATCAGGAGGGGCACGACGAAGATCACGTAGTCGCCGCCGGCGATGGCGGCCGCGGCCGCGGTGGCCTCGCGGATGCGCGGGTGCAGGATGGCCTCGAGCCGGGCGCGCGCCGTGGCGTCGCTGAACACGAGGGCGCGCATCCTGGCCCGGTCGAGCGCCCCCTCGGGGGTGGCGAAGTCCTCGCCGAACTCGGCGAGCAGGGCCGGCATCGCCGCGCCGTGCGGGGCGGTGAGCGCGTGGGCGATCTGGTCGGTATCGATGACCGAGGCGCCGAGGGCCGCGAACATGTCGGCCACGGTGCTCTTGCCGCAGCCGATGCCGCCGGTCAGGCCGACCGAGAAAGCGAGCTGATGTGCGGTGTCCATCTCAGCCGGTCACGACGGCTTGCAACTGGGCGCTGATGGCGCTGCCGTAGAGCAGGGCGATCAGGCCGGCCGCCGCCAGGTAGGGGCCGAAGGGAATCGGCTTGTCGCGGCCGCGCTTGGCGAACACGATCAGGCTGATGCCGACGATCGCGCCGACCACCGAGGACAGCAGGATGATGGTCGGCAGCATCTGCCAGCCGAGCCAGGCGCCGAGCGCCGCCAGCAGCTTGAAGTCGCCGTAGCCCATGCCTTCCTTGCCGGTGACGAGCTTGAACAGCCAGTACACCGACCACAGCACCAGGTAGCCGGCGGCGGCGCCGACCACGGCGTCCTGCAGGGGCACGAAGGTGCCGTGCAGGTTCACCAGCAGGCCGGCCCACAGCAGGGGATAGGTCAGGTCGTCCGGCAGCAGCTGGGTGTCGATGTCGATGAAGGTCATCGCCACCAGCAGGAACAGGAACAGCAGGGTCGCCAGGCCGGCCAGGCCGCTGCCGAAGGTCCACACCAGCACGCCCGCCAGGATGCCGGTCAGCAGCTCGACCGCCGGGTAGCGCGCCGAGATCGGCGCCTTGCACTTGCGGCACTTGCCGCGCAGGGCCAGCCAGCTGATGACCGGGATGTTTTCCAGTGCCGTGATCTGGTGGCCGCAGTGCGGGCAGCTTGACCTCGGCACCATCAGGTTGTAGCGGTCGGTATGCGGCGGCTCCTTGCCGCTCTCCTGCGCCACGTAATTGTCGGATTCGCGCTGCATCATCTTCGGAATCCGGTGGATGACCACGTTCAGGAAGCTGCCGACGAGCAGCCCGAACAGGGCGGCCACCAGGGTGGCGCTGAGTGTGGCCGGCGGGGCAAACAGCAGGGATTCCAGGGGCATGGCGGCAGGGTCCGATCAGAAAGCAGGGGCACAAAGCGGGAAAAGATTCTTTACATCAACCTATTGTAGAGGTTTCCCGTGATTTGGCGAAGCATCTGCACCTCGCCGGGAGTGGTGGTGTGGTATGCCGTCCCGGCGCACGATTGTGAGGGATCATGCCCGCTCCGTGGCGCGCGGCTACGCTGGACCTTGATAGAGCGACTCCCGGGTGCCTGCGATGCCACGCGCAACATTTACTTTCCTGAACCATGCCTGTTTCATGGTCCGCACCGACGGTGCCCTCCTGGTGTCCGACCCATGGCTGGAAGGCGCGGTGCTGGGCGAGGCCTGGAGCCTGGTCGACGGCGCTACCAGCCATGCGGCCCTGCTCGACATCCTCAATGCGGCCGGCGTGCCCGTCTATATATGGTGCTCGCGTGCCCAGCCCGACCATTTCTCGCTGCCCTTCCTGCGGCGCTTCCGGAGCGAATTCCGCGGCATCGCTACCTTCCTCTACCGCCCCGGGCGCGACATGCGCATCGGCGAGGAACTGCGGCGCCAGCGCCTGCCGGTAGGCGAATGCCCGGACGGCGTCACCGTGGCGCTGGCCGGTGACCTGCGCCTCACTGCCCTGGCCAACGGCGACGGCGACTCCGCCTGCCTGATCAGTTGCGGCGGCCGCAGCATCCTCAAGCTCGGCGACCGGGCGCTGGCCACCGAGGCCGCCTGTCATGCGGCGGCGCCGCGCATCGGGCGGGCGGCCTCGCGCATCGACCTGCTGCTCACCGGTTTCGGCAGCATGGGCTGGTGCGGTAATCCGGAACAGTTCGCGGTACGCGAGGCGGCAGCCAAGGCGGCGGTGGAGCGCCTGGCGCTGCAGGTCGAGCACTTCCGGCCCCGGCTGGTGGTGCCGATCGCCTCCTTCGCACGTTTCGCGCGGTCCGACAACGTCTGGCTCAACGGCGGCAGGCTGTCGCCGCCCGAGTTGCTCGAGCTGTCGCGGCTGGAAAACCTGCGCGGCGTGATCCGCTTCCTCACACCGGGCAGCAGCATCGACCTGCAGCGCGACACGCCCGGCACGCTCGGGGCCGCGCACGAGCGCGCGCTGGAGCACTGGGCCGAGTGCTGGCGCAAGCGCCCGCCGCCGCTGCCGCGTCCGCCGCAGGCCTCGCTGGGGGAACTGAAGGCGGCCTTCGCGCGCTACCGCGAGCGCATCGCGACCACGATGCATGTGCTGCCGCGCCTGCTCGAGACGGCCGGGCCGCTGCGGCCCCTGCTCGTGCACCTGCCCGATCTGCGCCAGACGGTGGAGCTGTCCTACCGGCACGGTTTTCGCGTGAAGCCGCGCATGGATGATGAACAGCAGACGGCCCACGTGGCGATGTTTTCGGGAACGGCACTGCAGCTGCTGCGCTCCGAGGATGGCTTCGACACGGTGTATGCCGGCGGCTGCTTCTGGACGCTGCGGCGCAGCGGGCTGTCCACATTCGGGCGCTTCTTCCTGCCGCAGCGCATGGGACGGCGCGGGGCCGACCGCCACCGGCCGCTCAGGATGGGCGGCTACCTGTGGCGGGCGCTGATGGGAAGGATGGCAAGGCAGTTGCAGGCGGCACTGCGCTGAACGCCGCCCCGGGGCGCCGTGTGCGCCCGCGTGGAGCGCTCAGCGCGCGTAGCTGGGACGCTTCGCGTCGTAGGTCCAGTCCGGGAACAGGTAGCGCATCGCCGTCGCGTCGTCGCGTGCGCCCGACGCCACCTTCTTGTACAGGAGGTGCGCCTGCTCGATGCGCGCCATGTCGGGTTCGATGCCCAGGCCCGGGCGCTCCGGCACCGCCACCTGTCCGCCAACGATCTGTAGCGGCTCGCGCGTCAGGCGCTCTTGGCCCTCCTGCCAGATCCAGTGGGTGTCGATGGCGGTGATCGTGCCGGGCGCCGCGGCGGCGACGTGGGTGAACATGGCCAGCGACACGTCGAAATGGTTGTTCGAATGCGAGCCCCAGGTCAGGCCCCAGTCATGGCACAGCTGGGCCAGGCGCACCGATCCCTGCATGGTCCAGAAATGCGGGTCCGCCAACGGAATGTCGACCGCGCCCAGCAGGTGCGAATGGCCCATCTGGCGCCAGTCGGTGGCGACCATGTTGGTCGCGGTGGGGATGCCGGTGGCACGCTTGAATTCGGCCATGATCTCGCGTCCGGAATAACCCTGCTCGGGGCCGCACGGGTCTTCGGCATAGGCCAGGACATGGCCCTGGCCGCGGCAGGCGGAGACTGCCTCTGCCAAGGACCAGGCGCCGTTCGGGTCGAGCGTCGCGCGCGACTCGGGGAAGCGGCGCTTGATGGCCGCCACCGCCGCAATCTCTTCTTCCGGCCGCATCACGCCGCCCTTGAGCTTGAAGTCGCGAAAGCCATACTTGTCGACGCTGGCCTCGGCCAGGTCGGCGATTCTCTCCGGCGTGAGCGCTTCCTCGGTGCGCAAGCCGTACCAGTCATCCGCGCCGCTGCCGGGAGAATAGGGCAGGTCGGTGCGCTTTCGGTCGCCGATGTAGAACAGGTAGGCCAGCATCGGCACGTGGCTGCGCTGCTGGCCGCCGCCCAGCAGCTCGCAGACCGGCACGCCCAGGTGCTGGCCGAGCAGGTCGAGCAGGGCGGCTTCGACTGCCGTGATCACGTTCTCCAGGCGCAGGTTGATCTCATGCGGCTGCGCCAGGAGGGCGGCTTCCGCTGTTGACGTGACCTGGTGGTTCGGCCCCGCGATGGCGCCGCGCAGCGTGTTCAGCGTGTGCTTGTAGCGGGCGATCGGGGTGCCGCCAACCAGCGGCACGAGGCGCTCCAGCGCGCGCAGGATGCCGCTTGACCCCGGAACCTCACCCATGCCGGTGTTGCCGGCGCTGTCCTTCAGGAGCACCAGGATGCGCGTGAAGTAGGGCGCATGGGCGCCGCACAGGTTGAGCAGCATGCTGTCCATGCCGGCCACCGGGATCACCTGCATCTCGGTGACGGTCGGGCTGGCGTGTCGCTGGATCGGATTCATCGAAGAGTCTCCTTGCAAGCAAGGATGGAACTTGCTCGTAACATTAGTATCAAATAAAATGGTTGCGCTAACATAATCAGTGTGAAGGAATTGCGATGGCGCGTCAATCGATTCTGGCAGCCGCGCTGGCTGCCGTACTGCTGGCCGGATGTGCCGGCGCTCCGCGGCAGCCAGGCGCCTCCCATTGGGTCGCCTCCTGGGGGACGGCGCAGATGGTGCCCGGCGCCGAGCACGAACTGGCGCCCGCCCAGTGGCGCGACGCCACCCTGCGCCAGGTGCTGCGAGTGTCGCTGGGCGGCGAGCGCCTGCGGGTCAGGTTCAGCAATGCCTTCGGCACCGAGCCGCTGGTGATTGGCGGCGCCAGCATCGCGCTGTCGGGCGGGCCGGGCCGCTCCACGATCGACCCGGCCAGCAGCCGGCCCCTGCGCTTCGACGGCGCCGCCTCGGTCACGATCCCGGCCGGCGCCGAGTACCTGAGCGACCCGGTCGACCTGCCTCACAGCGCCGGAAGCGACCTGGCGGTATCGATCCACTACCCGGCCGCCCCAAGCCGCCAGACCAGCCACCCGGGCGCCCGCGCCACCAGTTTCATCGCGCCGGGACAGCAGCTCACGGCTGCCGAGCTGCCGCAGGCATCCAGCTTCACGCGCTGGTACCAGCTGGCCGGGATCGAGGTCGAGGCCGGGCCCGGCGCGCATGCCGTGGTGGCGATCGGCGATTCGATCACCGACGGCTATGGCGTCGCGCCGGACACCAACCTGCGCTGGACCGACGGCCTGGCGACCAGGCTGCGCCAGGCCGGCATGACGGGAGTCGGCGTGGTGAATGCGGGGATCGGCGGCGGCCGCCTGCTGCGCGACGGCCTGGGCCCCAACCTGGTTTCGCGCTTCGAACGCGACGTCCTGGAGCGGTCGGGCGTGCGCCATGCGATCGTCCTGATCGGCGTGAACGACTTCGGCGGCCTGCACCGGAGCGGGCAGGACAGCCCGGCCGCACGCGCGCAGCTGCTGCTTGATATGAAGGAGGCGCTGCGCCAGTCGGCGGCGCGTGCCCAGGCGCGCGGCGTGTGCGTGATCGGCGCCACCATCACCCCTTATGCCGGCAGCGAGTACTACCACCCGAAGGCGCCCAACGAACAGGATCGCCTGGCGTACAACGACTGGATCCGCCGCTCGAACGTGTTCGACGGGGTGATCGACTTCGATGCGGCGCTGCGCGATCCCGCGCGGCCGGATCACCTCCTCAAGGCGTATGACAACGATGGGCTGCATCCGAACATGGCGGGGTACAAGGCGATGGCGGAGGCGGTGCCGCTGGAGCTGCTGAAGGACTGCCGCCGCTGATTCATGCAGGGTGGACGGCTATGCCGTCCGCGCGTTCAGCCAGTGCAAGCGCAGTGGCAGCGCATCCGTGAGTTGAACGCGCGGACGGGAGACCCGTCCACGCTACGCACAACTCAACCGTTACCGGGAGCGTACGGAAAACGCAGCGCGCGGTAATACTCCAGCGACTGCGCCGGCGCCTTCGCCCCGGCCGGCAGCGCCCGTCCCGACACGTGCATGAAATACGCCAGGCAGGCATCGCGCCACCACTGCGCCTCGGCGCGCTGCTGGGCCAGGCGCTGGGCGGTGTCGTTCCAGCGCTGGGCGTCCACCACCCCACGCAGCCCATTCCAGCGTTCTTGCATGCGCCCGACCTCGAGCACACCGCGGTCGTAGCGCGCCACCAGCTCTTCCCACAGCGTGCGGTTTGAAGGCATGCGGTAGTCCCAGGGCAGGTGGTGGAACCACAGCAGCAGTTCGGGCGGCGTGGTGGCCGGGTTGGAGAAGCGGCGCGCGACTTCTGACGCGTACTGGCTGACTGCATTGCTGCCGCGCGCCGTGCGGTCGAAGCCGATGCCGTCGCGGCCGGCGCGGTGGTAGTACACCGGGTTCCAGTCGGGACGCTCCAGGTTGTCCACCCAGGGGCCCGGGCCATGGTGGTGGCCGGTGTCCATCAGGTGGTGCAGGCCGAGCGGCGTCATGTAGTCGACCACTGCCTCGCGCGAAGCCATCATCATCGCGACCACCGGGTCGAGCACCTGCCTGTCCGGCGAGAAGGTCTGCGCCGCCCACTCGCGCGCCACGGCGCCGGCGTCCAGCATCGGATCCCAGGCCATGCGTCCGAACACGTACCAGTTGGCCTGATCGAAGACCGAGCCGGACCAGCTACGGCTGCTGCCGATATTCGCCACGCCGGCGATGCCGCCGACGCGTCCCTTCTGCGCGCCCTGCAATGCCTGGGTCACGGTGAGAGCCTGACCGCCGGCGCGGGTGTCGGCGCGCAGGGTCTCCTGGAACATCGGGCCGAGGTAGGCCTGGTGGGTGGCGAAACCGAGATACTCCTTGGTGATCTGGAATTCCATCATCAGGCGCGTGTCCGGCATGGCGCCGAACAGCGGATGGAAGGGCTCGCGCGGCTGGAAGTCGATCGCGCCGTTCTTCACCTGCACCAGCACGTTGGGGTCGAACTTGCCGTCCAGCGGCTTGAACTGGTCGTAGGCGTGGGCGGCGCGGTCGTGCTTCGAATCGTCCCCCAGGCCCTTGCGCTTGCGCGCCTCGGGCGGCTCGTACACGAAGGCACGCCACATCACGGTGCCGCCATGCGGCGCCAGCGCGCGCGCCAGCATGTTGGCGCCGTCGACGTGGTTGCGGCCGTAGTCCTGCGGGCCGGGCTGGCCTTCCGAGTTGGCCTTCACCAGGAAACCGCCGAAGTCGGGGATGCTGCGGTAGATATCCTCGGTCTTGCGGCGCCACCAGGCGGCCACCGCCGGGTCGAGCGGATCGGCAGTGGCGGTCTCGCGCAGGTCCAGCGGGGTCGACCAGCGCACCGAGAGGAACACCCGGATGCCGTAGGGGCGCAGGACCTTCGCGACCGCGGCGGCCTTGGCGATGAAGGCCGGGCTCAGTACCTCGGCCTTGGCATTGACGTTGTTCAGCACCGTGCCGTTGATGCCGAGCGAAGCGTTGGCGCGCGCATAGTCCAGGTAGCGCGGATCGACGATGGCGGGCAGTTCCCACCAGTTCCAGATCGATTGGCCGGCATAGCCGCGTTCGACGCTGCGGTCCAGGTTGTCCCAGTGGTTCAGCACGCGCAGCGGCAGGGCAGGGTTCGAGACCAGCGGACTGCGCACCAGGGAGGCGGCGCTGCCGTCCTGCAGGGCGCGCAGCCAGGCGAAGCTGCCATACAAGAGGCCGATGTCGCTCTCGCAGTGATCAGGAACACGTCTTGGCCCTGCATCCGGGTGCGGGCAAGCAGGTAACCCTCCGGGCCGATGCGGTCCAGGGAGCCGCGCAGCTCGGCAGGCAGCCCGGCGCGCAGGCGGTCGCTGCGCGCCAGCACCACGCTGCCGGCGCGGATGGCGGTGGCAGCCTGCGGCACCCGGCCTAGCATGCCTCCCAGGGCGCGCTGCAGTTCGGTGCGTGCGGCCAGCACGGTCGGGGTCTCGGGCGCCAGCGTGACGATCGCGCTGGCCGGCACTGCGGCTGCCTGGACGGCCGGCAGGGCGCGATAGCGTAGCCAGAGTTGGTAGCCGTCTTCGTCGGCGCGGGCGGCGGCTGCGAACATGGCGCCCAGCAGCAAGGCTGCCAGGGCGCGAACCAGCACGGATGCGAGGGATCGCTGCAAGATAGTCTCCGTCGTTTTGTTGTCCGGCCTAGCTGCGCCCGACGTATGTTGGAATCCGGATGTTAGCGCAAACTTTTTCAAACAGTAACTAATTTCGCGTGTGCGCCACGCTTTTTCTGCGGTTGTCTTCGCAGCAAATATATTAGTTGACAAGTATAAAAGTTGAAGTTTAGACTAAAAATGATTGCGATAACATTTATGTTATTCAAAATGTTGATCGCGTCGCCGACAACATATTGCATAAAAATACTCAGGAGACAATCATGGTCCAGCAGCGATTCCTGCGCCCCGGTCATACCGGCGGCCGCATTCTTCAACTGACCATCCTCGCCGGGCTGGTTTCGGCAGCGTACGCGCAGGAGGCGCCAAGTGCCCAGGGCTCGATCCAGACCGTGCAGGTGACCGGCTACCGCGGCAGCCTGGAAACCTCGGCGCGCGACAAGCGCGAAGCCACAGGCTTCCAGGATTCGATCTTCGCCGAGGACCTCGGCAAATTCCCCGACACGAACATCGCCGAATCGCTCAACCGCATCCCGGGCGTGCAGGTGTCGCGCGAGATCACGGGCGAGGGCGTCAACATCCAGATCCGCGGCCTGGGCACCAGCTTCACCAAGGTCCTGCTGAACGGCGCCCCGATCGCGGTGGCCTCCACCGGCAGCACCGACAGCCAGAACACCAACCGCGAGGTCGACCTCGACCTGCTGCCCACCGACCTGTTCACCAAGCTTACCGTCAGCAAGAGCCCGTCGGCGTCGCTGCTCGAAGGCGGCGCCGCCGGCGTGGTCGACATGCGCAGCGCGCGTCCCTTCGACCACAAGGGCAGCTACGTATCCGCCAACCTGGGCGGCACCCGCAACCAGGTCGCCGGCAAGTGGGGCAACCGCGGCTCGGTCCTGGCCAGCAAGACCTTCAACAACACCTGGGGCATCCTGGGCGGCGTCGCCTGGAACAAGTCCAAGGTGCAGGCCACCGGCTACGAGACTATCGGCCTGACCAACCCGAACCTGACCGCGGCCCAGAACAGCAGCCCGACCCGCAACAACACCGGCGGCGGCAACTGGACCATCCCGGCGACCGTCCCGAGCAATGCCGGCAACGGCCTGACCCCGGGCGCCGCCATCGACCAGGCCTTGCTGCTGGCCCGTAACCCGGGCCTCTCCATCCAGCAGATCGACAACGCCCTGATTCCGCGCCTGGGTCGCCAGATGGCGCAGTACGGCGACAAGGACAAGGTCACCGCGATCCTGTCCGGTGAGTTCCGTCCGAGCGCCGGCCTGCACTTCTACGTCGATACCATGTACAGCGAGAAGGACAACGACCTGCAGCGCATCGATACCAACTGGATCGGCCGCAACGGCGCCATCATCCCGCTGGACATGAAGGTCGACCGCAGCGACTGCGCCAACGGCTGCGTGGTCGAAAGCGGCACCTTCGCAAACGCCCAGTTCTTTGCCGAATACCGTCCCTATATGGAGAAGGTGCGCCTGAAGGGCGTCAACCCGGGCATGGAATGGCAGCTCGGCGAGAAGCTCAAGCTGAACGCCCAGCTGAACTACACCAAGTCGGAGTTCTCGCGCGAGTCGCCCACCGTGCTGCCGGTCACGCCGGTCAACGCGGGCAATACCGTGAGCTTCACCAATGGACCGATCCCGCGCATCGTCAGCTCGATGGACATCACGAATCCGGCCAACTACCGGCTCGACACCGCCAACGGCGCACGCGTCAACCTGCAGCAGGAGCTGCGCGAGACCAGCACCAAGGGCTTGCGTTCCGACCTGACCTGGGGCGACAGCGACTTCAGCGTGAAGGGTGGCTTCGCCTACGACGACATCCTGCGCCGCATCACCGCGCGCGACAACTCGACCGCCTGGCAGAACCTGATCTGCGGTAACGTGGCCGGCTGCCAGGGTGCGGGCACGATCGGCGCGCGCGTGGGCGAGTACCTGCGCCGCGGCCCGAACGGCCTGATCGAAGTCGACTGGCAGCGCTTCGCGGGCGACACCAACTACCAGCAGCTGCTCGACCAGGCGCCGATCACCGGCGCGGCCAATACCGGCGCGGCCACCGGCTTCATCCAGGAGAAGACCAAGGGCGTGTTCCTGCAAGCCGACGGCGTCACCCGGCTGGTGGGCTACCAGCTGCGCTACAACGCCGGCGTGCGCTACGTGCGCACCGAACAGAGCGTGGGGGCCTACAACTCGGTGGCCGACCCGCGCAACGCCAGCCTGCCGGCCGGCGCCACACCCTTCCCGAACGTGAACCAGTGGGTCTACGTCGACAAGACCTACAGCAATACGCTGCCGTCGGCCAGCGCCGCCCTCGACCTGGCGAAGAACGTGGTGCTGCGCGCCTCGGCCTCGCGCTCGATGACCCGCGCCAATCCGGAGGCCCTGCGTCCGGGCATCAACTTCTCGAACCCATCGGCCGACATCGGCAGCCTGGGCGCACCGAACCTGGCGCCCTATATCTCGGACAACCTGGACTTCGGCGTCGAGTGGTACACCGGACGTGAAGGCTATGTCGCGGCCACGGTGTTCCAGAAGACGCTGAACGGCTTCACGGTCAACCAGAACAATACCTTGCCCTTCAGCGCGCTGGCCCAGTACGGCGTCACCTACGAGAGCGTGACCCCCACCATGCAGCAGGCGCTCGACGCCCGCGGCGGTCCCGCCAACGCCAACGTGGTGATGACTTCGCAGCGCAACGCCGGCGGCGAACTGAAGATCAAGGGCCTGGAGCTGGGCTGGGTGCAGCCGCTCGACAAGCTGCTGCCGTGGCGCGGCTTCGGCTTCTCGGAAACCCTGACCCTGATCGACCAGAAGGCGACCGGCGAAGGCACCCAGGGCTTCGTGGCGCTGGGCGTGCCGAAGAAGAGCAACAACTTCCAGCTCTACTACGAGAACCATGGCTTCATGGCGCGCCTGTCGCACACCTATTCGCAGGGCAGCCAGATCTCGGGCCTGAACCAGAACGGCATCGCCGCCGCGGCCTTGTACAGCGACGACTTCAAGCAGCTCGACTTCTCGTCGCAGTTCGACCTCGAGAAGCTGCTCGACCGCGACGGCCTGCCGACCCTGACCTTCGACGTGGTGAACGCGACCGACACCGTGCGCCGCGCCTACTTCCAGTTCTCGAACGCCACCTTCACCAGCTACAAGCCGGGCCGCACCATCTCGGTCGGCATGCGCATGAAGTTCTGATGTACCTTGCCTCGCGCAGCCTGGCGAGGCAAGGAAGAAACGACAAAGGGCGCCATCGGCGCCCTTTGTCCTTGCTGGCCAGCGGATGCTAGCGTTCGCCGTACGGCGAGATCGTGAGGATATTCCCCTGGTCGTCGTAGTGCAGCTCGGTGACCTTCACGCTGCGCAGGTGGGTCACGCCTTCCGACAGGCTGCTGTCGTGGTAGAACAGGTAGCTGCGTCCTTCGAACTCGCAGATCGAATGGTGGGTGGTCCAGCCGATCACCGGCGTCATGATCTGGCCACGGTAAGTGAAGGGACCGTAGGGGCTGTCGCCGACCGCATAGCAGAGCAGGTGGGTATTGCCCGTCGAGTAGGAGAAGTAATACTTGCCGTCGTGCCGGTGCAGCCAGGGCGCCTCGAAATAGCGGCGCTCGTGGTCGCCGGCGAGCATGGGCTGGCCGTTCTCGTCGAGGATGAGGACCGCGCGCGGGCTTTCCGCGAACTGCGTCATGTCGGACGTGAGCCGCGCCACGCGCGGGGCCAGCGCTTCCTGGCTCGCATCCGGCTCTTCGTTGGCCGCGTCATAGGCATTGTCGCGGTACTTCTGCAGCTGTCCGCCCCAGATCCCGCCGAAGTACATGTAGAAGGCGCCGTCGACGTCTTCGAAGACGGCCGGATCGATCGAATAGCTGCCTTCGATCGGCTTGGGCTCGGGCACGAAGGGGCCGGCCGGGTGCTCGCTCACGGCGACGCCGATCTGGAAGATGCCGTCGGGGCGCTTGGCCGGGAAGTACAGGTAGTACTTGCCGTCCTTGCAGGCCGCGTCCGGCGCCCACATCTGGCGTTCGGCCCAGGGCACGTCCTTCACGTGGAGGGCGACGCCGTGGTCGACCGCTTCGCCGCCCGGATGGTCGAGCGAGAGGACGTGGTAGTCCTCCATCGCGAAATGGTCGCCGTTGTCGTTGAAGGGGATGCCGGCCTCGATGTCGTGCGAGGGATAGATGTAGATCCTGCCGTCGAAGACATGGGCGGAAGGGTCGGCGGTATAGATGTGGGTGACGAGCGGAGCGGAAATGGCGCGCGCCTTCAGTTCCTGCACGTGCTCGGTGTCGATGACTTCGGACATATGGTTGGGACCTGTTTGTCGTTGAAAGAAGAATCAGTGCTGGGCGGCGGCGCGGCGGTCGCCGAGATCGCGCTCGATCTGCAGCTCGACCGACTTGCGGATGTCGTACAAGGCCAGGCTGGCGACGCCGAGCAGGAAGGGAATCGAGGCCCACACGCTGACCGACAGCAGGATGCCGTTGGCCGTCTCGGGCGCCTGGGCCGGCAGCGACGCGTCATACCCATAGTGGGACAGCAGGGCCGCGACCAGGGCGCCGCCGATGCTCAGGCCCGCCTTGAGGCCGAAGATCATTGCCGAGAACAGCAGGGCGGTGGCGCGCCGGTTGTTCTTCCATTCCGAGTAGTCGGCGACGTCGGCGATCATGGCCCACAGCAGCGGGATCGTGATGCCGTAGAAGAAGCCGTGCAGCAGCTGGCACAGGAAGACCGGGCCGATGGATTCGGGAGGGAAGAAGTACAGGGCCAGCATGAAGACGGTCGAGACCAGCAGCGCGGCGCCGAACACGTCGCGCTTGCCGAAGCGGTCCGCCAGCGGCTTGGAAAAGCCGATCCCGATGATCATCATGATGATGCCGACCGCATTGAACACGCTGAAGCCCGAGGTGGCGGCATCTTTCGGCCAGTGGAAGGCGGTCAGGCCGACGCTGGCGAGCAGCGCGTTCAGCCCGGCGATGAAGCCGTTGAAGCCGATGTTCTCGAGGAAGGCCGCGAGGTGCGTTTCGCTCAGGTAGGAGTTGAAGTAGTAGACGTAGGTGCCGCCTTTCAGGGCCAGCGTGATGAACACCAGGATGGTCAGCACCAGCATCACGACCCAGGGGCGGTTGCCCAGCAGGTCCACGATGTCCTGGCGGATGCTGGAGCGCTGCGTCGGCGCCGGCACCACCCGCTCGCGGGTGGTGAAGAAGGTGATCAGGAAGAAGACGGTGCCGACGATCGCGAACACGGTCATCACGTTCTGGAAGCCGAGCGCCTTGTCGCCGCCGCCGGCGATCAGCACCAGCGGCAGCAACAGGACCTGGATGATGAACTGGGCGACCATCACGGCGGTGAAGCGGTAGGCCGACAGGCTGTTGCGCTCGGCCATATTGCCGGTCAGGACGCCGCTCAGGGCCGAGTAGGGCAGGTTGTTGGCCGAGTAGACCAGCATCAGCAAGATGTAGGTCAGCAGCGCATAGACGATCTTGCCCTGCTCCCCGAGATCGGGCGTGCTGAAGGCCAGCAGCGCGGTGAGACCGAAGGGAATCGAGGTCCACAGGATCCAGGGACGGAACTTGCCCCAGCGGGTGCGGGTGCGGTCCGCCAGCAGGCCCATCATCGGGTTGAAGCAGGCGCCGACGATGCCGCCGATGAAGATGACCGAGGCCGCCGCGCTCGGCGCCAGCTTGTACACGTCCGTGTAGAAGAAGGCGATGAAGGTCAGGAGGGTCTGGAAGATCAGGTTGGCGGCAAGGTCGCCCAGGCTGTAGCCGAGCTTTTCGACTACTCCCAGCCGTGCAGGGGTCGCTTTTGGAATGCTCATGATGTCTCGGATATCGTTATAAGTCAGGCGTCTGATGCGCCGGAACCAGTCGCTACCATTTATATATCACTAAATGATAGCGCTAGCATTTATCCGAGTATGGCTGAGGCTTAGTACGGAGTCAACTGCCGAGAAGGCTGGAAACGAGCCGGCGGCACGGTCGGCGCTGTTTGCTTCGCGCCTGCCCGTGCCGCCGTGTGGGTGTGCTGCTGGTTAGCCCGCTACCGCCGGCGGGTCATTCCGGGTCTTCCACAGCGAGTACAGGATGCCCGAGGCGAGCAGCAGTCCCGTCACCGCCAGCGACAGCGCCGCCGGCACCTTGCCGCCGAAGACGAAGTCGCCCAGGAAGATCTTCGAGCCGATGAAGACCAGCACCGCGGCCAGCGAGTACTTCAGGTAGTGGAAGCGCGCCACCATCGCCGCCAGCGCGAAGTACAGCGCACGCAGGCCCAGCACCGCGAAGATGTTCGAGGTGTAGACGACGAACGGGTCGCTGGTGATCGCGAAGATCGCGGGCACGCTGTCGACTGCGAACACCACGTCGGTGATCTCCACCATGCATAGCGCCAGGAACAGCGGCGTCGCCCACAGCAGGGTCTTGCCGGGTTGCGCCGGGTCCGGCTGGCGCACCAGGAAGTGGTTGCCGTGCAGGTCGGGCGTGATGCGCATGTGGCCCTTCAGCCAGGACAGCACCTTGCTTTCGCGGATGTCGTCGCTGTCGGTATCCACGAAAAACATCTTGATGCCGGTGAAGACCAGGAAGGCGCCGAAGATGTACAGGGTCCAGTAATAGCTTTCCACCAGGGCGGTGCCGGCGCCGATCATGATGCCGCGCGTGATGATCACACCCATGATGCCCCAGAACAGCACGCGGTGCTGGTAGAGCGGCGGGATCGCCAGGGTGGCGAAGATCAGCGAGATCACGAAGATGTTATCCAGCGACAGGCTCTTCTCGATCAGGAAGCCCGTATAGAAGTGCATGCCTTTTTCGCTGCCGAACTCATGCCAGACCCACAGGCCGAACAGCAGGCCCGCGGCGATGTACAGCGCCGACAGTCTCAGGCTTTCCTTGACCCCGATGACGTGGTCCTTCTTGTTCAGCACGCCAAGGTCGAAGGCCAGCAGCACCACGACGATGGTGAGGAACACCAGCCAGGACCAGGCCGGCGTGCCGAGCCAGAGGGTAGTGAGGAAGTCCATGATGTTCTCCGCTTAAGAAAAGGCGGCCTCAGGTGGCGAGGGCCGCGGTGGTGAAGGAATCCTCGGCATCGATCTGGCCGAACCAGGCGCGCGCCGCGCGTCGCACCAGCGTCGCTTCGCGGCCGTCGAGGTGGCCGTCGGCGTGGATGATGTCGACCATGGTCCTCCACACGCGGATCTGCAGCAGCGGATCGCGCAGGTCGAGCAGCAGGGCGTCCATCAGGCGCGGGTCGATCTCGACCATGCCGGCGCGGCGGTTGGCCGCGGCATCGAGCAGGTCTTCGCACAGCTCGCGCAGGGTGCGGTCGAAGGTGTCGTCGTCGATCTGCACCTGTTCCAGGTATGTGGAGTGGTGCATGGCGCTCACCTCGGCGGGGCTCAGGTGGCCGTCGACGATCATGGTCAGGGCCAGGATGCGGCTGACGGCTTCGGGACTGTTGGTTTGATAAGCGTGCATGGTGACCTCGTTGTTGTGATTAAGTGAGGCCCACTATAGAAGCGCACGAAACTAAAGTAAAATCGATTAATCTTTCGTAAAGCGTAAGTTTAATTGAGGTTTTGCTGCCATGATCAATTACAAGCATCTGCATTACTTCCACGCGGTCGCCACCCATGGCACCGTGGCGCGCGCAGCCGAACAGCTGCACGTGACGGCGCAGGCGATCAGCATGCAGCTGCAGGTGCTGGAAGAGCAGCTGGGCGAGGAACTGTTCAAGAAGAAGGGGCGGGTGCTGGAACTGACCGAGGCCGGCAAGACCGTGCTGCGCTACGCCGAGCAGATCTTCGACCTCGGCAACGAGCTCGAACAGGCGGTACGGCGCGGCGCCTTCACGGGCGAGGAAACGCTACGGGTCGGCATCTGCGACGTGATCGCCAAGCCGATGGCCTTCCGCCTGCTGCAACCGGCGCGCGAAGCCGGGACGGCGATGCGTCTGATCTGCCGCGAAGGGCGTTTCGACGACCTGGTCGTCGATCTCGCCGCCCACAAGCTCGATCTCGTGATCGCCGACCAGGGCCTGCCCACCGGCGGCGCGGTGCGCGGCTATACCCAACTGATGGGATCGAGCACGCTCACCGTGTTCGGACACCCGGAGTTATGCGAGGAGTGGCCCGGCGAATTCCCGCAGCGCCTGCGCGACGCGCCCTTCCTGCTGCCGGGCCAGGACGCCGCCGTCCACACCCAGCTCAAGAGCTGGTTCGAGAGCCACGACCTGCGTCCGATCACGGTGGGCGAGTTCGACGACGGCGCCTTGTTGAAATCCTTCGCCTGCGCCGGCACCGGCTTCATGGTGGCGCCGACCGTGCTGTCCGAGATCGTGCAGCTTGAAAACGGCATGGTGCCGGTGGGCGTCATCGACAGCATCGTCGAGCACTTCTATGCGGTGTCGGTGGAGCGGCGCGAACGGCATCCGGCGGTGCGGCGCATCCTGGAGGGGGCGGGGGCGGTGTTCGGACGCGCGGACTGAAGCGGTTAAGCTGTAGCGGTAGCGCATCCGGTCTCGGCAAGCTCGCCCTGATTCGCTGTCCGAAAGCTGTCCTTCACGTGAGAAGCTGCAAGGTCATTCCCGCTTCCGGCGACGCCGGGTACTCTGTCCGGTGCGTCCTGCGCCCTTGCATCTGTTCGAACGGTGCAGTGCTAGGCGAACGGTGGTTGAACCAGAGTACCGGGTCCTTCAGGGAGTGCTGCAAGATGGCGTCGATCGTTGCTTGGTGTGGGTGCAGGTGTCGGGCGCCATTAGTACTGAACAGGTAATGACGGGCGTCGATGAGACCAAGGAGTTCGTCGGATATGTTATTGCTGCTGCCGTGGTGGGAGACCTTTACGGCATCGACTTCAAGGCGTTCCGCACCCTCCGGTAGAATCGCCTTGATCGAGCTCGCCAGAATATCCGCATGGGCATCCGCCAGGAACAGGCAGGATGCGCCTTTGAAATGTGCAAGGAATGCGATACTGCTGCCGTTGGCGGCCGAGTCGTCGACCTGACGGAATAATTCCTCAATCTCGTCCGTGCCTGCCTTGCCAAGCGTGCGCGCGCCGGCCTTGCGGTATCGACGGTCAGCGTGCAGACGCGCCAGCGTACGTTTGTCGTCGCCGGGAGCCAGGCCTGCCTTGCTCAAGTCTGTGCGCCATTTACCGCGCAGCTTGCCTAGCTTGTCCCTGTTCGGTGAAAGCAGGGTAATTTCCATTCCCCCCGGCAGCGTCATCGGCTTCTGCGGGACGTTCTCCATGATGACCGCTACGCCGTGGAACGACTTGTTCCATGCTTGTGGTGCATGTTTGCGCAAGAGCGCGCTCAAATACTCGCCGTCGCGTGCGCCAAGCGTATTTCCTAGAAGATGATGATAGCCATTGAACCAGATCTCGTCCGGATAGAACAGCCAGTTCGTCCGTGGTCCGGCCAGCATCCTCACCACGCCTTCGATGTGATCGCCGTCGATATGGCTGATGACTAGCAGTTCCACCGTACGATTCCTGGAAGGCAGGCACTTCCTCGCATGTTCGCACAGCGCCGGGAAGGTGTGGAACGGGCCCCCGTCGATGCAGATATGGTGGCGAGCATCGCCTTCGCCATATTCGATCCAGATGGCGTCGCCTTCGGCTGCAGGGAGCAGTGTGATGTCGAACATGAGGCTCCTCAATGGGTAAGCTGCCAGTCGGCGTCGCCAAACGCCATCACACCCAGTGCCAGCATGATGTTTTGCGCCAATGCCTTGCGGCGGAAGGTGCGCATGCATTCACCCAATGACCCATGTTTCTCGGCTGCCGTCTTGCACAAGGTGTCCACCAGGATCGTCGCCGCGTGTGCCGCCTGGTCCCCGTCGACGATGCAACTGGTGGCAACGACAATGGCTGCGCCTTTCGCCATGAACCGGCGCACGTGCGGGCTGAAATCCTGGCCTGCCTGGACCGTATCGCAGCCGAGCAGCAGGACGATCGGCGCTTGGCCGCCGGGATGGGGACAGACGTGTTCACGTCCGATCTCTTTCGTCCTCAGGTACTGCCCGCTGATCTCCAGCGAAGCATACGCATCCGCACCTCCAGTATGCGCCAGGCACAGTAGCAGGCGCGGGTTATCTTGCGTGACCCTGTCAACCCAGGCGGCCCAGTCCTGCACGTGTAGTGACGTGATGCCGGCCGCATTCAATGCCTCGACAAGCTGCTGCTCGGAACCGGCCAGCACCTTGCTGGTTCCGAGCAGCAGCTTGTCCCCGATCGCGATACTCTGGACAGCCCGGTCCGGCTCGCACTGCAGGTAGAAGTCACCGCCCGCGCCATGCTCCCCGCTCAACTGATGTCGTTCGATCACCTTACTGACGCCCCAGAAACCGCGCGGACAAATACGCTCCTTCGATCCGCCGCCGCAGGACGAAGGACAAACTCCCTCGGCGTTTTCCCAGTCGGGGCACAGTCTCGCCCCTTTGCCGGGTGCGTCGAAGTCGTATACGATCTCGAGCGGCAAGGTCGGCCCGTCGCGTGCTGTGACCAGTTGGATGTATTCCAGGTGCATGATGCCGGGATTGTTGCGAGGGCGCGCAATGCTCGTCTGTATCAGTTGCTCTCGCAAGTCGGCGCCTTGTACGGCAAGTTCACGCAGGAGCGCGACCGAATCCGGCGAGTTCAATTGCTCATACCGGCCTGGCGTACACCCAACGTGCGAAAGAATGTCGTTGAGTTGTTCGTGATAATCGTTGGCATTGAATCCGCGCACGACCCAGGCTGCCGAACCCGACAAGGCCACCAACCTCGGCTCTCCACCGGGCAGGTGATTCTCGACGAGTGCCAGGTCGAACTGGGCACGTTCGCGCAAGTCGTCGATGCGCATGCGCGCGCGAATCACATTTCCCAGCCTTGGGGTGGCCATGCGATTTGGACGCGGGACGACGTCAGCTCTCGACACCTGCCCCAGCAGGAGGGCTGTTTGGAGCACGCGTCCACGGAACAGGACGAGAATACGTGCTTCGAAGTCGCCTTCGGCGCGTGGAATGAATTCGAACGTGTGAACGCTGCTTGGCCCTTCCGGTGGCAGTTCGATGGTGCCGTGCAATGGGGCGTCGAGCTGGCGCGGTTCGGTCAGCCACACGTGCAGCATAGCGGGCTCATCGAAGCGTGTGTCCGGATCGGGAAACGCTTCTTCCAGGTTCTGCCCAAGCGTCTCTTCTGGCCCTATCCGTATTTCGATTCGTGCCGTACGCCCCAGCAAGAACCCTCGATCCGCCGGCCATGCCTGGCCGTCGAGCATGATCCAGGATTGCTGTTGCAGCACCCGCTCGACGCTGCGCGATATGGAGTCAGTGGATTTCCGGCGGTGTTCAAACTCCCGCGCGTGGCGCGCCAGCCGCCATGCGCGATGATACGGGTTGCCGCTGAGCGTCGCCCCACGATTGCTGCGCCTGCTCCCGGAGGGCCGGAAGGCCTCTTCCAGCTCGGCCAAGGAGCGATCCGCCAGTTCATCCGAAAGATGCGGCAGGATGTTCGCACCGTAGGTGTAGTGCCATGCCTGGTCGAAGCGGAAACCATGTGCGAGTCCGTGGGCCAGGCCTGTTGAACGATGGATGAGAGCGCGAAAATCGTCCGCATGGAAACACGCGTAACCGCTGCACTGGAGCGTGTCGAGCACCCGTCGCATGACGCTGGCGGAACCTTCGTAGCGCAACAGTACCATGTCCGCGCGAATCGGTAGCGGAGAAGTGTGAAGGTCTTCGAGCAGATCGTCGCCGCTGCCCGGGTAGATCAAAAGATCGCAGCGATCATGCACTCGTCCGAGCGTGAGGATTCTGGTAAAACGGTGCCCCCACCTGGCGTAGTCGAAAGCGTCCGAGTTCGTCAGCCCGTGTCCAAGCACGCCGACGCGCAGTGGCCAGTTCGATGCGAGCGGCCGTTTCTCCCACAGGCGAAAGCTGAGCGCGATGCGAACAGTGTCCGATATGTGTAGAGGGACCAGCCACTTATCGTCGAGCGTGCCGTCGGCGGCCTGTACGCGCAGCCGTAACGCCGGACCGCGCAAGTCCGGAATCGCTTCCCCGACGCAGCGGGCGAGATCGTCGGCGGAGAGGTCGAGTACTTTGTCGAGTAGTGCGGAACCCCAGTGGTCTGCCGGGACTCGCCAAGTGAGGTGCTGGTCCGGCAAAGACGGACGTAGTTGCTGGAAGTGTACCAGCCATTCGTCCGCTGTCTCCAGCAAGGGTTTGTTGTAGGCGTCGAGACGGCGCAAGGTCGCATACGCGTGTCCGAGACCGATCCAGGCCAGGGTTTGTTGTTCCGGTGCAGCTGTGCGCACCCAGTCGCGGCACCGGTCATAAAAATAGTCTTGATTCATGCGGCGATCAGGCGTGCAACGGGAATATGCTTTCTGGAAAGTAGTCCAGCTATCGTATACGGGCGCGCCAGCCAAGTCACCATCGATGCACGAAATAGCGACAGGCTCTTGCCGCTGCCTCGTGCCTGTGTGTCGGCCTGATTAGTCGCCCAGAAAACTCCGACAGTCTACAGAAAGCAACTCACACCACCGACCCCAGCTTGAAGATCGGCATATACATCGCAATCACCAGGCCACCAATCAGCACCCCCAGGATCACCATGATCAGCGGTTCCATCAGCGACGACAGCGCCGCCACCGCCTCGTCCACTTCCTCTTCGAAGAAGTCGGCCACCTTGCCCAGCATGGCGTCGAGCGAACCGGATTCCTCGCCGATCTGCACCATCTGGATGACCATGTTGGGGAACACGTTCGCGTTCTGCATCGAGATCGTCAGGCTGGTGCCGGTGCTGACTTCGGTCTGGATCTTCTTGGTCGCTTCCAGGTAGACGTCGTTGCCCGAGGCGCCGCCGACCGAGTCGAGCGCTTCGACCAGCGGCACGCCGGCAGCGAACATGGTCGACAGGGTGCGGGTCCAGCGCGCGATGGTGGCCTTGCGGATCACGGCGCCGAAGATCGGCAGGCGCAGCAGCAGGCGGTCCATCGCCTGCTGCATCTTGCGCGAGCGCTTCCAGGCCTGGAAGAAGAAGTACAGGCCGGCGAACAGCCCGCCGAAGATCAGCCACCACCATTCCACGACGAAGTCCGAGATGCCCATCACGATCAGGGTCGGGGCGGGCAGGTCGGCGCCGAAGGTCTTGAACACTTCCTTGAAGGCGGGGACCACCCAGATCATGATGATCGCGGTGACGACGAAGGCGATCGCGATGATCGAGATCGGGTACATCAGGGCCGACTTGATCTTGCCCTTGATCGCCAGCGTCTTCTCCTTGTAGATCGCCAGGCGGGTCAGGAGGTCTTCCAGGATGCCGGCCTGTTCGCCGGCGCCCACCAGGTTGCAGAACAGCGGGTCGAAGTAGACCGGGTACTTGCGGAAGGCGTTGTTCAGGCTGGTGCCGGTCTCGACGTCGTTGCGCAGGTCCATGATCAGCTTGGACATGGACGGGTTGGCGTGGCCCTTGCCGACGATGTCGAAGGCCTGCAGCAGCGGCACGCCGGCCTTCATCATGGTGGCCAGCTGGCGCGTGAACAGAGACAGGTCTTTCTCGGTGATCTTGCGTCCGCTGCGGTAGGCCTTCTTCTTGACCTTGGTGACCAGGATGCCCTGGCGGCGCAGCGTGACGTTGACGATCGCCTCGCCGCCGGCGCGCAGTTCGCCGCGCACCGTCTTGCCGGTCTTGTCCTTGCCTTCCCAGGCGTAGACCGCTTCCTTGACCTGCACGCCTGCGCGGTCGCGCTTTTGTAGGGACGTTGCCATAGTTGTCTTCTAGTTCGCTATTCGTTGGTGCAGCCGAGCACTTCTTCTAGACTGGTGAGTCCTTGTTTTACCTTCATCAGGCCGGAGCGGCGCAGCGAGTTCACGCCTTCCTTCTCGGCCTGCTCGGCGATCTGCATCGAATTGCCGTGCGCAAGGATCAGGGCCTCGATGGCCGGGGTGATCGGCATGATCTGGTAGATGCCGACGCGGCCCTTGTAGCCGGAGCCGAGGCAGCGGTCGCAGCCCACCGGGCCATAGGGCTTCCAGCCGCCTTCCAGGTCGCTGTCGCGGTAGCCGGCCGCGACCAGCACCTCGCGCGAGGTATCGAGCGGCTGCTTGCAGCTGCAGAGGCGGCGCGCCAGGCGCTGCGCCGTGATCAGGATGACCGAGGAGGCGATATTGAAAGGCGCCACGCCCATGTTCATCAGGCGGGTCAGGGTCGAGGGCGCGTCATTGGTGTGCAGGGTCGAGAACACCATGTGGCCGGTCTGGGCGGCCTTGATCGCGATGTCGGCGGTTTCCAGGTCGCGGATTTCGCCGACCATGATGATGTCGGGATCCTGGCGCAGGAAGGACTTCAGCGCCACCGGGAAGGTCAGGCCGGCCTTGTCGTTGACGTTCACCTGGTTCACGCCGGGCAGGTTGATCTCGGCCGGGTCTTCGGCGGTCGAGATGTTGATGCCGGGCTTGTTCAATACATTCAGGCAGGTGTACAGCGATACCGTCTTGCCGGAGCCGGTCGGGCCGGTGACCAGCACCATGCCGTAGGGGCGCGAGATCGCGTCCAGCAGCAGCGCCTTCTGTTCGGGATCGTAGCCGAGCGCGTCGATGCCCATCTGCGCCTGGGTGGCGTCGAGGATACGCATGACGGTCTTTTCGCCGAACAGCGTGGGCAGGGTGCTGACACGGAAGTCGATGCTGCGGGTCGGGCCGACGATCAGGCGCATGCGGCCGTCCTGCGGCACGCGCTTTTCCGAGATGTCGAGCTTGGCCAGCACCTTGATGCGCGAGACCAGCTTCTCGCGGATCGCCAGCGGCGGATTGGCATGGTCGCGCAGCACGCCGTCGACGCGCATGCGGATGCGGTAGTACTTCTCGTAGGGCTCGAAGTGGATGTCGGAGGCGCCCAGCTGGAGCGCATCCATCAGTATCTTGTTCAGGAAGCGCACGATCGGCGCATCCTCGACATCGCTCGCCGGGTCCGGCAGCGCGGCCGCCTGCGCTTCTTCCTCGGCGAATTCGATCTCGGCATCGTCGCCGACCAGCTCGTTCAGGCTGGCTTCGTTGCTCTTGGCCAGCTTGTCCAGCAGCTTGAGCAGGACATCGTGGGCCACGATCACCGGCTCCACCGAGGCCTCGCTCTGGAACTTGATCTGGTCCAGGGCCTGGATATTGGTCGGGTCGGACAGCGCCACCGACATCTTGTTGCCGCGCTTGGCCAGCGCGATGACGCGCTGCGCCTGCATCAGCTTGGCGTCGATGGCGGTCGCCGGGAGGGAGTCGGGCGCGAAGCAGGACAGGTCGAGCAAAGGGTAGCCGAAGGTCTCGGCGCAGAAGCTGGCCAGGGCGGCCGGCTCGATGATGCCGCTCTCGAGCAGGGCGTCGATGAAGGCGGTCTTGTCGGCGGCGGCTTTCTTGTGCAGCCCATCCGCCTGTCCCGGACTCAGCCGGCCAGCCTGCACGAGCGCCCGCGCCAGGCCCGACAAGGGCGCACCGGTGATCGTGTTGGGGAGGACTGCTGCCATAGGAGAAGGGCTGAAAGGACGGAGATTTACCCGGGATGGATTCTCTGGATGATGCCTACGGGCATCAAATTTGTAAAGCGTGCCGTGCCCCGGGAGATGCGTACGCGCCACGTAGACAGGCTGTCATGCGGGACTTTATGGTGCAGCCGATAATGCTTGTGGTTGGGGCGACAAGCATTATGGTTGAGCTGACAAGGAGGGGCTTGATGCAGTTCGAGCGGGTGGCTTGTTGGCAGATTAATTCCACCAATGACAAGTCGATCCGGCCGCCGGCAACTGTGCCTGCACGGCGCGGTGGACGATCCCGGCCTTGACCGCCCCGTCGGCATCGAAGATGCGCGCATTGCCCGTCAGGTTGCTGCGGATGTCGGTGGGACAGCCGGCGGCGGTGGTGGCCTCGAGGAAGATGCTGGCATAGCGCTCGGCGTCGAAATCGAGGCAGTCGCGCCACTCGGACACGCGCGAATGGTCGGCCGCGACCAGGCTGCCGAAACCCCAGTGCAGCGGGTGGATCAGGAAGCGCGTGCCGGGGCAGGCGTAACGTTTTTGCCCGGCCAGGAAGATGACCACGGCCACCGATTCCACGCTCCCGATATTGTGGGTGGTGAGCGGCACCGGCAGCGGCTTCAGGAAGAAATACAGGGCGAAGCCGGCCGTCATGTTGCCGCCCTCGCTGGACATGTGCAGTTCGATCTCGGTCGCGCCGTTCTGCAGCGCCTGCAAGCAATTGTTGCGAATGCTGCTGGCGGAATGATGGTTGATCGGTCCGATGAAATGAACGATATGCAATGCCATGGCTTCTCCCGACGCGATGAGATCGAGCATAGCAAGTTTCAGGCGCCGGCCGCGTCCGGATGCTAGCTGCCCCGGTAGGTGGAGTAGGACCAGGGCGTCATTACCAGCGGCACGTGGTAGTTTTGCTGGGCGTCGAAGATGCCGAAAGCGATCGTCACGCGGTCGAGGAAGCGCAGGTGGGGCGGGGGCAGCTCCACGCCCTGGGCGGCGAAGTAGTCGCCGGCATGGAAGACCAGCTCGTACTGGCCGGGCCGCAGCAGCTCGCCTTCCAGCAGCGGCGCGGAGCAGCGGCCGTCGCTGTTCGTGACCTCGGTCTTGATCAGGGTGCGGCCGCCCGAGTCGATACCGTACAGCTCGACCTTGACCCCCGCGCCGGGGCGGCCGTGGGCGGTATCGAGCACGTGGGTGGAGAGTTTGCCCATATCAGCGGAATGAGTGGAAGTATGCGGGCAATCATATACCGTTGTGCTTCCTGCAATATATGATCGCCGATATACCTGCCTCTTTCCGAGACCATGGACACTTACTCCGAATATCCGCGCGACCTGGTCGGCTACGGCCGCAATCCGCCGCATGCGCGCTGGCCCGGCGGCGCGCGCGTGGCCCTGCAGTTCGTGCTGAACTACGAGGAGGGTGGCGAGAACTGCGTGCTGCACGGCGACCCGACTTCCGAAACCTTCCTTTCCGAGATCATCGGGGCGCAAGCCTTCCCGATGCGCCACATGAGCATGGAGTCGCTCTACGAATACGGCTCGCGCGCCGGCCTGTGGCGGGTGCTGCGCCTGTTCGAGGACCGCGGCCTGCCGCTGACGGTGTTCGCCGTGGCGATGGCGCTCAGGCGCCATCCCGAGGCGGCCAGCGCCTTCCGCGAACTGGGCCACGAGATCGCCTGCCACGGGCTGCGCTGGATCTCGTACCAGAACGTCGACGAAGCGACCGAGCGTGCGCACATGTTGGAGGCGGTAGAGATCCTGCGCGAGCTGACCGGCGAAGCGCCGCTCGGCTGGTACACCGGGCGCGACTCGCCCAACACGCGCCGGCTGGTGGTCGAGCACGGCGGCTTCGCCTACGACGCCGACCATTACGGCGACGACCTGCCGTTCTGGCAGCAGGTCGAGACCAGCGACGGCCGGCGGGTGTCGCACCTGGTGGTGCCGTACACGCTCGATACCAACGACATGCGCTTCGCCGCCCTGCAGGGTTTTAACTCGGGCACCCAGTTCTTCGACTACCTGAAGGATGCCTTCGACGTGCTGTATGCCGAGGGCGACCCTGACGGCCTGGACCGCCCGAAGATGCTGTCGATCGGCCTGCATTGCCGGCTGGTCGGACGGCCGGCGCGCGCCGCGGCGCTGGCGCGCTTCCTCGACTATGTCCAGGGGCATGATAAGGTCTGGATCACGCGCCGCATCGACATCGCGAACCACTGGAAAACGCTGCATCCTTTCCTAAAATGAAAGGGCAGGGCGATTCTTAAGATATACGAATATATTGATGAGTAATATATAGATTATCTTATAAGTGGTGTGCATCCGGGTGGTAGCCTTCCGCCCTTGCCGCTTTTGCAGCCAAGAGAGAACAGAATGCCAGAGCCGATCCGCTTCTTTTACCGCGGCGCCGTCCACGAAGTCCGTGACGCGCAGCCGACGCAGACCATCCTGCAGCACCTGCGGGAGGACCTGCATTGCACCGGCACCAAGGAAGGTTGTGCCGAGGGCGATTGCGGCGCCTGCACGGTGGTGATCGGTTCGCTGGAAGGCGGCGAATTGCAGCTCAAGGCGGTCAATTCCTGCATCCAGTTCACGCCCACGCTCGACGGCAAGGCCTTGTTCACGGTCGAAGACCTGCAGCAGCCCGACGGCAGCCTGCATCCGGTCCAGCAGGCCCTGGTCGAGTGCCACGGTTCGCAGTGCGGCTTCTGCACCCCGGGCTTCGCCATGTCGCTGTGGGGCATGTACCTGAAACAGGAAAGCCATGGGCTTTCCGGCCGCCAGCCCTCGCGCTGCCAGATCGACGATGCGCTCTCGGGCAACCTGTGCCGCTGCACCGGCTACCGCCCGATCATCGATGCGGCCCGCCGCATGGTCGAGCTGCCCCCAAGCGCTTTCGACCGCGCCGCGCTGGCCGAGCGCCTGCGCGTCCTGCAGCGCACCCATGGCTTCACGTACGAAGCGCAAGGCGGGCGCTTCCACGTCCCGCGCACGCTCGCCGAGCTGGTGCAGCTGCGCAGCGCATTCCCGCAGGCCCTGATGCTGGCCGGCTCGACCGACGTCGGCCTCTGGGTCACCAAGCAGATGCGCGAGCTGAACGACATCATCTACCTGGGCCAGGTGGACGAACTCAAGACACTGGCCGAATCCGGCGACACCCTGGAGATCGGCGCGGGCGTGAGCCTGAACGATGCCTACGCGGCCATCTGCCGCCACTATCCGGATGCGTTGACGGAGATGTGGCAGCGCTTCGCCTCGCTCCCGATCCGCAATGCCGGCACGCTGGGCGGCAACGTCGCCAACGGCTCGCCGATCGGCGACTCGATGCCCTGGCTGATCGCCCTCGGCAGCCAGGTGGTGCTGCGCGGCGCCGCGGGCGAGCGGGTGCTGGCGCTGGAAGATTTTTATCTCGGCTACCAGCAGAAAGACCTGCAGCCGGGCGAGTTCGTGCAGGCAGTACGCGTGCCCTTGCCAGGCGCCGGCCTGCGTTTTCGCACCTATAAACTGGCCAAGCGCTTCGACCAGGACATATCAAGCGTGTGCGCGGCCTTTGCCGTCACCCTCGACGGCGACACCGTGACCGCCGCACGCATCGCCTTTGGGGGCATGGCGGCCACGCCCAAGCGCGCCGCCAAGGCCGAAGCGCTGCTCATCGGCCAGCCATGGAACGAAGCTTCGCTGCGCGCCGCCATGAACGCGCTGGCCCAGGATTACGCGCCGCTGAGCGACATGCGCGCCTCCAGCGCCTACCGCATGCTGGCCGCGCAGAACCTGCTGCGCCGCTTCTGGTTCGAGACCCGCCTCGAGAATCCGCTGCCGGTCGGCGCGCTCAATGCCTTCGCGGCCGCTTGAGAGGAGAACGGACATGAACGACGCAGGCACCACCATCCTCGACGCGGCCCAGTGGACCGAAGTCGGGCGCGCCCGCCCGCACGAATCCGCCGTGCTGCACGTGCTCGGCCAGGCCACCTATACCGACGATATCCGCGAAACCGCCGGCACCCTGCATGCGGCGCTCGGCCTGTCGGGCCGCGCCCATGCGCGCATCCTCGGTATCGACCTGGACTCGGTACGCGCCAGCCGCGGCGTGGTGGCGGTGCTCACTGCGCAGGATATTCCGGGGCTGAACGACTGCGGCCCCATCATCCATGACGACCCGATCCTGGCGGACGGCCTGGTCCAGTACGTGGGACAGCCGGTCTTCATCGTCGTCGCCGACAGCCACGACAACGCGCGTCGCGCCGCCAGGCTGGCCAGGATCGACTACGAAGACCTGCCGGCGATCCTGACGCCGCAGGAGGCGCGCGCCGCCCAATCGTACGTGCTGCCGCCGATGCGCCTGGCGCGCGGCGACGCGCAAAGCGCCTTCGCATCGGCGCCGCACCGCGTGAAAGGCGAGCTGTATGTCGGCGGCCAGGAACAGTTCTACCTCGAAGGCCAGATCGCCTACGCCATTCCCGGCGAAGACCACGGCATGCACGTGTACTGCTCGACCCAGCACCCGAGCGAGATGCAGCACGTGGTGGCGCATGCGCTCGGCCTGCATTCGCACCACGTGACGGTCGAGTGCCGCCGCATGGGCGGCGGCTTCGGCGGCAAGGAATCGCAGTCGGCGCTGTGGGCTGCGGCGGCGGCGATCGCAGCTAGGCGCACGCGCCGCCCGGTCAAGCTGCGCGCCGACCGCGACGACGACATGCTGGTCACCGGCAAGCGCCACTGCTTCCACTATGAATACGAAGTCGGCTACGACGGGGAAGGGCGCATCGTCGCCGCGAAGGTCGACATGGTCACGCGCGCCGGCTTCTCGGCCGACCTGTCCGGTCCGGTGGCGACGCGCGCCGTCTGCCACTTCGACAACAGCTATTACCTGTCCGACGTCGAGATCCGCGCCGCCTGCGGCAAGACCAACACCCAGTCGAACACCGCCTTCCGCGGCTTCGGCGGACCGCAGGGCGCGATCGCCATCGAATACGTGATCGACGAGATCGCGCGCAACCTCGGCCGCGACCCGCTCGACATCCGGCGCCTGAACTTCTACGGCCGCAGTGGCAGCAACGAGCGCAATGTCACGCCCTACGGCCAGACGATCGTCGACAACGTCATCCACGAACTGGTGGCGGAGCTCGAGCAGACCAGCGAGTACCGCGCGCGCCGCGCTGCGATCGAGGACTTCAACCGCGCCAGCCCCGTGCTCAAGAAGGGCCTGGCGCTCACCCCCGTCAAATTCGGCATCGCCTTCAACGTCACCCACCTGAACCAGGCGGGCGCGCTGGTGCACGTCTACGTGGACGGCTCGATCCTGGTGAACCACGGCGGCACCGAGATGGGGCAGGGCATCAACACCAAGGTGATGCAGGTGGTGGCGCACGAACTGGGCGTGGACCTGGCGCGCGTGCGCGCCACGGCCACCAATACCAGCAAGGTCGCCAACACCTCGGCCACCGCCGCCTCGACCGGCGCGGACCTGAACGGCAAGGCCGCGCAGGACGCCGCGCGCAAGATCCGCGACCGGCTGGCCGCCTTCGTGGCATCGCAATTCGGCGGCGATCCATCGGAAGTGCGTTTTGCCGACGACACCGTGTTCGTGAACGGAGAAGCGCTGCGCTTCGGCGAAGTGGTGGCCAAGGCCTACCTGGCCCGGGTGCAGCTGTGGTCCGACGGCTTCTATGCCACCCCCGGCCTGCACTGGGACCCGAAGACCATGAACGGGCATCCCTTCTCCTACTACGCCTATGGCGCCGCGGTGTCGGAAGTGGTGGTGGACACGCTCACCGGCGAATGGAAGCTGCTGCGCGCCGATGCGCTATACGACGCCGGCAATTCGCTCAACCCGGCGATCGACATCGGCCAGGTCGAAGGCGCCTTCATCCAGGGCATGGGCTGGCTCACCACCGAAGAACTGTGGTGGAACCCGGCGGGCAAGTTGATGACGCATGCGCCCTCGACCTACAAGATCCCCGGCGTTTCCGACTGCCCGGAAGACTTCCGCGTGCGCCTGTTCCGGAACCGCAACGTCGAGGACAGCATCCACCGCTCCAAGGCCGTGGGCGAGCCGCCGCTGCTGCTGCCGTTCTCGGTGTTCTTCGCGATCCGTGACGCCATCTCCGCGGTCGGCGGGCACCGGGTGCATCCGCCGCTGAACGCGCCGGCCACCTGCGAAGAGATCCTGAAGGCGGTGGCAGCCGTCGAAGCGGCGAGCGCTTGATGAGCGATTGGCTGCAAGACTGGTTGCCAAATGAGGAACTGCACGCGCCGGCAGTGCTGGTGACGGTCGCCCGCGTCGAGGGCTCCGTCCCGCGTGAGCCGGGCGCGCGCATGCTGGTGGACGCGCAGGGCTTTCGCGGCACCATCGGCGGCGGGCACCTCGAGCACCGGGCGCTGGAAATGGCGCGGGCGATGCTGGAGCAGGGTGGGGGGCAGGCGCATGTCGAGCGTTTTCCGCTGGGGCCGAAGCTGGGGCAGTGTTGCGGGGGGATTGCGTGGCTGGCTTTCGAGATGGCGGATGCCGAGCAGATTGCATTGCTCAATAGACGACGGAACGAAGATACGTGGCGCGTTGTTCTTGTAGGGTGGGCGGGTTCCCCGCCCACGCGTTCAATAGACGGAAGCTCAGCCGCGAATTCAACTTTGGCTGAACGCGTGGGCGGGAGACCCGCCCACCCTACGTCCTTGTTCGATGCTAACGGGCGACTGCTTGCCGGCGGCGACGCTCCCGCATTCGACCGCACTGCAGGGACTCATCTCTTCCAGGACGCTGACAATCGCCTCTGGCTGCTTGACGCCGTCCTCGCCCCGCGCGCCCACCTGATGCTGTTCGGCGCCGGCCACGTCGGCGCCGCCATCGTCCGCGCGCTGGCCGAACTGCCCTGCCGCGTCACCTGGGTCGACGAGCGCGACGAGCTGTTCCCGGCCTCGATCCCGGCCAACGTCACGGTCGAAGCGACCGACACCCCCGAGGTGCTTGTTGAAAAAGCACCACACGGCACCACCTTCCTGGTCATGACCCACAGCCACGCACTTGACCTGCAGCTGTCCCACGCGATACTGTCCCGCCCCGGCGCAGGGGATTGGTTCGGCCTGATCGGTTCGAGCACCAAGCGCCGCCAGTTCGAGCACCGCCTGCGCGAACGCGGCATCGATGCCGCGCGCCTCGACGCGATGGTCTGCCCCGTCGGCTTGCCCGGCATCGAGGGCAAGGCCCCGGCCGTGATCGCGGCCTCCGTGGCGGCCCAGCTGCTCCTCGTGTGGGAAGCTTGCGCCCGCCAGCCAGACGTTTCAACGGAATTTATCTAATGTCCACCGCACCCAATAACGTGCAAGCCTACCGTGCGAGCTTGCTGCATTTTCACGCCGACCCGGCTTTCGACAGCGACGCCTACGCCTGGCACGAGGACGGCCTGCTGGTCGTCGAAGACGGCCGCGTCAAGGCGGCGGGCGATTACGCCGCCCTGGTCGGCACGCTGCCGCCAGGCGTGGCCCCGCACGACTACCGCGGCCAGCTCATTACTCCGGGCTTCATCGACACCCACCTGCATTACCCGCAGACCGACATGATCGCCTCGCCGAGCCCGGGCCTGCTGCCCTGGCTGGAGACCTACACCTTCCCGACCGAGCGCCGCTTCGAGGATCCGGCGCATGCGCGCGCCACCGCCGAGTTCTTCCTCGACGAGCTGCTGCGCTGCGGGACCACCACCGCCGTGGTGTACTGCACCGTTCATCCGCAATCGGTGGACGCGTTCTTCGAGGCCAGCGAGGCGCGCAACTTGCGCATGGTGGCCGGCAAGGTGCTGATGGACCGTCATTGCCCGGACTTTCTGCGCGACCTCGAGGGCGGCGTCGGCGCCAGCGCGGACCTGATCGAGAAGTGGCACAAGCGCGGCCGCCAGCTGTATGCGATCACCCCGCGCTTCGCCCCCACCTCGACCGACGCCCAGCTGCGCGCCACCGCCGAATTGGCCCAGGCCTACCCGGACACCTTCATCCAGACCCACGTCTCGGAAAACAGGGACGAGTGCAAGTGGGTGGGCGAACTGCATCCGCAGGCGCGCAGCTACCTGGACGTCTACGAGCGCTTCGGCCTGATGCGTCCGCGCGCCCTGTTCGGCCATTGCATCTGGCTGGACGACGAGGACTTCGCGCGCATGGCGGCCACGGGTAGCGCGGCGGCGGTGTGCCCGACCTCCAACCTGTTCCTCGGCAGCGGCCTGTTCGACTTCGAGAAGGCCGACAGCGCACGCACGCAGCTTGCGCTCGGCACCGACGTCGGCGCCGGCACCTCGTTCTCGATGCTGCAGACCATGAACGAGGCCTACAAGGTGGCGCGCCTGAAGGGCAGCTACCTGCCGGCCGCGCGCATGTTCTACCTGGCGACGCTGGGCGCGGCGCGCGCCATGGGCCTGGAAGGCACGGTCGGCAGCTTCCGGCCGGGCACGGAAGCGGACTTCGTCGTGCTCGACCCAAGCTGCACGCCGCTGCTGGCGCGCAGGACGAAGCAGCTGGACTCGCTGGAAGAACTGCTGTTCGCGCTGGCGCTGCTGGGGGATGACCGGGCCATCCGGGCGACTTACTCGGCCGGCAGGCAGGTCCACGCCCGCGACGCGTGATACCAGTGCGATATTGCCAACGCTAACTCAACCGTATAGAGTTGCGCGGTCCACCGCAGGCGCGAGCCTGCGCGTATTTGCAGCAACCACCGCACCAGAAAGTCCCGATCCATGTACAAACAACTGACCGGCAGCGTCCTGCTCGCCCTGGCCGTCGCCGGCGCCCCGCAGGCCCTGGCCAAGGGCCCGGCCGCAGCGAAAACGAGCGCGAATGAAACCGCGACCGCCCGCCACTACGCCAGCCTGATCGCCGGCGAGCCGAAGACCGCCGAGCTGACCCTGTTCTTCACCCAGATGCCGAAGGGCGGCGACCTGCACCACCATTATTCGGGTTCGGTCTACGCCGAGCAGTACGTCGACTTCCTCGACAAGCAGGGCTACTGCGTCGACAAGCGTACTTACCGCATCGAGACCAGGAAGGACGTGGTGGCCGCCGAGCGCGCCAAGCCGGCGGAGGACCGCAACTGCCTGTCGACCGCCGAGGTCTATGCCGACGACTACACCTACCGCGAGCTGCTGCAGCGCTGGTCGAACAAGGACTTCAGCAACCATGGTGCGATCCAGCCGCCGCCGGACCGCCTGTTCTTCCAGACCTTCGGCTTCTTCGGCCCGGTCTCGAACGCGAACTTCCGCGAAGGCCTGCAGGAACTCAAGAAGCGCGCCATCGCCGAGAACGTCAGCTACATCGAGACCATGTTCAAGATGTCGCCGTTCGTGGTGAACAAGGATTTCGACGCCCAGGCCTGGAACAATGCTCACGATGATAGGGCTTTCGAGGCCCAGATGGGGGCCTGGCTGGCCGTGCTGGAACAGGACGCCGGCTTCCGGAAGCAGACCGAGGACTTCGTGGCGAAGATCCACGAGTCGGCCGAGGGCATCGACGACGAGCGCTTCACCATGCGCTACCAGACCTATGTGCTGCGCCTGCTGAACCCGTCGCAGGTGTTCTCCTCGATGGTTTCGGGCTTCAAGGCCGCGGCCATGAGCGACAAGATCGTGGGCGTCAACATCGTCGGCCAGGAAAGCACCATGGTCTCGATGCGCGACTACACGCTGCACATGAAGATGTTCCGCTTCCTGAAGTCGCGCTACCCGGAAGTGAAGGTGGCCATGCACGCCGGCGAGCTGGCGCTGGGCGACGTCCCGCCGGAAGGCCTGAAGTTCCACATCGACCAGGCCCTGGTGGTCGCCAACGCCAACCGCATCGGCCACGGCCTCGACCTGGCGCACGAAAGCAACGCTCCGGCCATCATGGCCAGGATGCGCAAGGACGACATCCCGGTCGAGATCAACCTGACCTCGAACGCTTTCATCAGCGGTGTCGAAGGTGCGAACCACCCGATCACCCTGTACCGTAAATATGGCGTGCCCTACGTGATCTCGACGGACGACGCCGGCGTTACCCGCCACACGCTGTCGCACGAGTACGTGCTGTTCGCCAGCCGCTACAAACCGGACTACGCGGAGATGAAGCGGACCTCGTACAACAGCATCCGCTACGCCTTCCTGTCGGTGGCAGAAAAACAACGTTTGACCCGCCAGCTGGATGAGCGCTTCGCCGCTTTCGAAGCGAAGATTGCCGCCCTGGCAAAGGCGCAGGCTGCAGCAAAGTAAGCCTGTGTACAAGGCGCTTCGCAGCCACTGCGGAGCGCCTTCAAGTCATCTTGAACGAGTGACTTTTTGACACTCGCTTAGCAATAATTCATCTTTTGTGGCCTTCCTGCTACAAAAAATCCTCTTCCTTCCTCGGTTTGGCGAAATTTTTATTAAAAAAATTTCGCCTAGGAATGCCGCCTTTATAATCCCGCCTTGTCATTTTGCTGGGTATCGAGCCGAGTTTGTGGCGTAGCAACAACGTGCTGCTCCGTATTTATACGACAAACGTATGAATATCGAAGCCAAAACGAATTTGCCGGTTTGATAACGGTCATGCATATTGGAGTTTGATTTCCAAAAGGCATACATCGTTTGACGGGCACCCGTGTGATGAACACTCGCGGTGTAACTTCGTTGAAATACTTGCACGTTAGACTTGCCGCCGCCAGCCGCCTAGACCGCCGGCGCACCACGCAGCAAATAAAAGATTGCAGTACTTGTAAGAGAGGGCAACCGTCGGCTGCCCGTTATAACTATTAAGTTCTTTTTGGGGTTATCAATGATCACTCAACAACAGATCCGGCTCACCAAACTGGCGCTGGCTTTGTCGGTTGCATTGGCTGCTACGCCGGCCTTCGCACAGAACACCACCTCGGCCATCGGTGGCCGTATCTCGGCCGCTGACGGCAAGCCGGCCGCCGGCGCCCAGGTGCAGATTGTTCACGCCGAGTCCGGTTCTGTCAGCAATGTCACGACCGACGCAGAAGGCCGTTACGTTGCACGTGGCCTGCGTGTAGGCGGTCCTTACACGATCATCATCACCAAGGATGGCGTCACCGAGCGCCGCGAAGGCGTGTTCGTCGACCTGGCTGAAACCGCCGCCATCGACGCAACCCTGGGCCAGCAGATGCAGACCGTTACCGTGACCGGTTCGGCAGCCCGCTCGGAAATCTTCTCGAACCAGTCGATGGGTTCGGTCACCGCGATCAGCCGCGCCGACCTCGAAACCCAGGCATCGATCAACCGCAACCTGCAAGACTTCGCGCGTCTCGATCCGCGCGTCTCGCAGACCGACAAGGACCGCGGCGAAATGTCCGTGGCCGGCCAGAACTCGCGCTACAACTCGATGACCATCGACGGCGTGGCCGTGAACGACACCTTCGGCCTGGAAGCCAACGGCAGCCCGACCGCCCGCCAGCCGATCTCGATGGAAGCGATCGCCTCGGTGCAGGTGAACGTCGCCAACTACGACGTGACCCAGCGCGGCTACACCGGCGCCAACGTCAACGCCGTCACCAAGTCGGGTACCAACGTGTACCACGGCGGCGCCTACTACGTGACCCGCGACGACCGCCTGGTCGGTAAGCGCTACAACCGCTCCACCGACGCCTACACCGACGCGCCGGACTTCAAGGACAACACCAAGGGCCTGTGGGTCAGCGGCCCGCTCATCCAGGACAAGCTGTTCTTCTTCGCCCTGGCTGAAAACTACGAAAGCAGCCGCAGCGGTCCGGAATTCGGCGCCATCGGCAGCGGCACCGGCACCACCGTCGGCATCAGCCCGAACCAGATCAACCGCATCAAGGACATCGCCCAGAACCGCTACGGCTTCGACATCGGCAGCACCGAAGTGCCGGCCGGTACGAAGATGAAGTCGGAAGAGCGCATGATCAAGTTCGACTGGAACATCAACGACAACCACCGCGCCAACCTGCGTTACTCGAAGACCTCGCAGAACGAACCGATCTTCCCTGGCTTCTCGCAGAGCGGCGTCGCCCTGAGCTCGCAGTTCTACAACCAGGACAAGACCATCGAAACCCTGGTCGGCCAGGTGTTCTCGGACTGGACCGAGAACCTCTCGACCGAATTCAAGATCTCGCAGCGCGACTATGACTCGCAGCCGATCAACAACGCCACGCTGCCGACCATGTCGTTCCAGTTCAGCGGCCCGCTGCCGTCGGATGCCCCGAGCGGCACCCGCACCGGCAACCGCTTCCTGAACACCGGTACCGAAAGCAGCCGCCACAACAACGTGCTGGGCACCAAGACCCTGGACGTGTACGCCGGCGCCAACTACCTGTGGGGCGACCACGAATTCAAGGTCGGCGCCGACTACACCCAGAACAAGGTGTACAACGCCTTCCTGCAGAACGTGTTCGGCAACTACACCTTCGCCTGCGACAACAACTTCACCTATGCGAACGTGCCGGGCACGAGCGCCGCTGGCACGCTCAACTGCTCGACCGCGACCGCATCCCAGATCGATGCTGCGATCTACGAGAACTTCTCGCGCGGCCGTCCGACCTCGTACACCGTGCAGCTGCCGGTGCCGGGTGGTTCGCTGAGCAACGCGATCGCCCAGTTCAAGATGAAGAACACCGGTCTGTTCCTGCAGGATAACTGGACCGTCAACAACAACCTGACGATCAGCGCCGGCGTGCGCGTCGACGTGACCGGCGTCGACGGCAACCCGCTGCGCAACGCCAACGTCGCCCAGGCGGCGGTGGCCGGCAATGCCGCGACCTTCACCCGCCAGACCGGCGGCTTCAGCGTCGACAACACCCGCACCTTCGACGGCAACAAGCTGTGGCAGCCACGCGTCGGCTTCAACTACAAGATCGACGCGGCACGTCCGACCCAGCTGCGCGGCGGTGTCGGCCTGTTCCAGGGCGCGGCAGCGACCGTGTGGATGTCGAACCCGTTCTCGAACCCGGGCGTCGCTACCCGCAGCATCACCTGCTCGGGCTCGGGCGCGACCCGCTGCCCGAACACCGACGGCCTGTTCACCCCGGACGTGAACGCCCAGCGTACCGTGGCCGGCTCGACCCCGGCGGTCAACGTCGACATCCTGTCGCCGAGCCTGCGCCAGCCGTCGATCTGGAAAGCCAACCTGGCATTCGAGCATGAGCTGCCGGTCGGTGGCCTGGTGTTCGGCGCCGAGCTGCTGGCGACCGAGAACAAGGATGCGATCTTCTACCAGCACCTGAACCTGGGCGCACCGACCCGCATCGGCAAGGACGGCCGTGAGCTGTACTACAACGCCAACGGCCTGAGCGCGAACTGCTACACCTTCACCAACAACGCGGCAGGCGCGGCAACCGGCTGCCAGAACACGGCCAAGGCCCTGTCGAACCTGAGCTACGACCGCGTGCTGCTGGCCCAGCGCACCGGCAAGGGCGACGCCCAGCTGGTGACCTTCTCGCTGACGAGCCCGACCCGCAAGGGCTTCGGCTGGTCGGTGGCCTACACCCACACCAACGCGACCGAAGTCTCGCCGCTGACCTCGTCGACCTCGAACTCGAGCTGGTCGGGCCGTTCGGTCTTCAACCCGAACGAAGAAGTCGCCGCCAACTCGTCGTACCTGGTGAAAGAGCGTATCAACGCCCGCCTGTCGTGGGAAAAGCGCTTCTTCGGCGACTACCGCCCCCGCCTCGGCGTCTTCTATGAAGGCCGCGAGGGCAAGCCGTACAGCTGGACCTTCAACAACGACCTGAACGGCGACGGCCTGGCCGGCAACGACCTGATGTACATCCCGTCGAAAGAAGGTTCGGGCGAAGTCGTGTTCTTCGGCGACACCGCGACCAACAAGAGCAACGAAGCGCGCTTCTGGGCAACCGTCAACGCCAACGAAGTGCTGCGCAACGCCAAGGGCGGCGTGGTTAGCCGTAACAGCGACTTCTCGCCGTGGACCAACAGCTTCGACGTGAAGATCACCCAGGAACTGCCGGGCTTCTTCAAGAAGCACAAGGCCAGCTTCGCACTCGACATCCTCAACTTCGGCAACCTGCTGAACAAGAAGTGGGGCCGTATCGAGGAAGTGGGCTTCCAGTCGGCCGGCGCGCAGGCGCGCAGCTTCGTGGACTACCTCGGCCTGGATGCACAGGGCCGCTACGTCTACGGCGTGCGTAACAACGTCGAAGACCTGGACGTCCGCCAGGCCAAGGGCGAATCGCAGTGGGCCATCCAGGCAACCTTCAAGTACGAGTTCTGATCTCGACTTGATGGCATTCCTGTGATGTGAGAACGGCCGGTGGCGACACCGGCCGTTTTTTATTGGGTGAAGGCTGCGTATTTCGCTCCATCGACCGCCCCGTAAAGATGGCGGGCGGGCGCAAGCCCATGTGATAATGCGGAGGGCATAGCTCGCCTCCCTCCTTGATCGAGAACACTCCATGACCGTTTCCCTGCGTGCTCCGGCACCACTCTCGCGCGCCGCATTGGCCGTCGCCGTTTCCCTGACCCTGGCCGGCTGCGCCACCACCGCCAGCCGTGAACCGGTCAGCATCAACCTGATCGCCATGAACGACTTCCATGGCAACCTCGAACCGAGCCGCTATGTCCCGACCAATCCGGACGGCAGCAAGGCGCCCGCCATCCGCGCCGGCGGCGTCGAGGCCGTGGCCGCCGCGCTGCAGGCCTGGCGCAAGGAAGACAAGGACCTGCTGTTCGTCTCCGCGGGCGACCTGGTGGGCGCCAGCCCGGCCATGTCCTCGCTGTGGGCCGACGAGCCGACCATCGAGGCGATGAACATGCTGGACCTGCGCGTCTCCGCGGTCGGCAACCACGAATTCGACGCCGGCCGCAAGGAACTGCTGCGCCAGCAGAACGGCGGCTGCGATTCGCCGCGTCCGGCCAAGGCCTGCCAGATGGCGCCGAACTACGGTGGCGCCAAGTTCACCTACCTGGCCGGCAACGTGGTCGACAAGGCCACCGGCAAGCCCTTCATCCCGGCCTTCAGGATCATCGAGACCAAGGGCATCAAGGTCGGCCTGGTCGGCGTGGTGCTGCAGGATACCCGCTCGGTCGTGATGGCCTCGGGCATCGCGGGTCTGGAGTTCGGCGACGAGGCCGCGGCGATCAACCGCGCCATTCCCGACATGCGCCGCCAGGGCGCCGACGTGATCGTGGCCCTGGTGCACCAGGGCGGCCGCACCCCGGAAAATCCGCTGACGCCCGGCTGCACCCAGCTGAACGGGCCGATCGTCGACATCGTCAAGCGGCTCGATCCGGCGATCCGCCTGGTCATCACCGGCCATACCCACGAGGGCTACCTGTGCAAGGTCGACGGCCGCACCGTGACCCAGGCCTCGTCCTACGGCCACCTCCTGACCCGCATCGCCATGAAGGTGGAGAAGGGCGTCGGCCAGGTGGGCGAGGTCCAGGTCGAGAACGTCCTGATGAAGGGCGGCGCCTTCCCGGCCGACGAGAAGATGGCCGCCTTCATGGCCAAGGTGAAGGACAGCAGCCGCGCCGCGCTGATGCGCCCGGTGGCGCGCCTGGCATCCGCGCCGGTGCTGCGCAAGCAGAATGCGGCCGGCGAAGCGCCGCTCGGCAACCTGATCGCGGACGCGGTGCTGGCCGCCACTCGCAACGTCGGCGCCCGCATCGGCTTCATGAACGAAGGCGGCATCCGCAAGGACCTGGAAGCCGGGGAGGGCAACATCGCCGCCTTCGGCCAGGTGCAGGCCGTGCTCCCGTTCGGGAATACCCTGGTGGTGATGGACCTGACCGGCGCCCAGATCCGCGCGCTGCTCGAGCGCCAGTGGAACAAGGATGGTTCGATGGGCTCGATGCTGCAGGTGTCGAACGGCTTCAGCTATACCTGGGACGAGAAGCGTCCGGTCGGCAGCCGCGTGACCGCCATCAGCCTGGACGGCAAGCCGCTCGAAGACGGCCAGCGCTACCGCATCGTCGCCAACAACTTCCTGGCCGAAGGCGGCGACAACTATCCGGAATTCGGCAAGGGCACCAACCGCCTCGAGACCGGCCTGCTCGACCTCGACGCCTTCGCCGACTACCTGCGCGAGACCGAAGGGCAGGGCGCCGCCCTCGCCCCAAGCGCGCCGCGCATCGTCAAGGCCCGATAAGCCGACCGTTTCAACCAAGGATGACCATGAAAAAACTAGCCTGCGTACTGGCGCTCACCACCGCTTTTGCCTCCTTCGACGCCGCGGCCTGGGGCCGTGACGGCCACAAGGCCATCGGCGCCATCGCCGACAAGCTGCTCAAGGGCAGCAGGGCGCAAAAGGAAATCGCCCTGCTGCTCAAACCCGGCGAATCGCTCGAACTGATCGCCAACTGGGCCGACTGCGTCAAGGGCACCTATTGCGGCGAGCAGACTCCGGAGATGATCGAATACGTCAACGCCAATCCGCAGCACGACAAGTACCACTACACCAACGTGCCCTTCCAGCACGACCACTACGACGACCATGGCGTGGGCAGGACCGGCGTCGACATCGTGCAGACCCTGCGCCAGTGCATCGCAGTCCTGCAGGGCAAGACCGATCCTGAGCTGAACCCGCACAAGTTCACCAAGCGCCAGGCGCTGATCCTGCTCGCCCACTTCGCCGGCGACATCCACCAGCCGCTGCACGTGGGCGCGGCCTATGTCGGCAAGGACGGCAAGTTCGTCGCCCCGAACACCCAGGAGGAAGTCAACGAAACCGTCATCTTCGATACGCGCGGCAGCAACAACCTGCTGCTGGACGACGCCAGGCTGGCCGAACTGGCGGCGCGCGTGATCCCTGCCGGCGAACCGGCAGTGGTGAAGGAAGGCGTGCCGAAGTCCTTGACGCGGCCCTTCCACTCGTACTGGGACAGCACCACGGTCGACTACGCGTTCCGCCGCCTGCAGACGAAAACCCCGGCGCAGTTCGCGGACAAGGTCGTCAGCGGCAAGGCGCAGCTGCCGCTGATCGAAGGCGATCCGATCACCGTGCCTTACGCCTGGGCCAACCACTCGCTGTTCGTGGCCAAGGAAGCCTTCAGGGAAGTCACGCCCGGCAAGCTGACGCCGCAGACCAGCAAGAAGGGCGAGACCTACTACACCTTCGCCCTGGAAGTGCCGGCCAACTACCCGGTGCCGAGCTCGGAGATCGCCAAGCAGCAGTTGATCCGGGGCGGCTATAACCTGGCGGCCTTGTTGCAGGCAATTTATCCGGAAAAGGGGTAAAAGGTGTGTCGAGTTTAGTTAGCTCGGCAATCTTTAGTTAGGCTCAAGACCGTCATCCCGGCATAGGCCGGGATCCATTTCCGGCGCATAGTGTGAATGCAACTCTATACCGCGAACTTGGGTCCCGGCCTGCGCCGGGACGACGTTTACAGGACGCGAGTTTGTGCATGCGCTGACTCTACTCAGCAAGAACTACGCGTCACCGATCTGGTCTTGGAATAGAATCCGTTGTTCCCGACCTTATCGAAAATACATGAGCACTCTTTCCAAGGCCGCCTGCGCCGCCTGCCTCATCCTCCCCCTGGCCGCCCACGCCCAAACCACCTCCGAACGCAATCTTCCCTTGTGGGAGATCGGCCTCGGCGCCGCCGCCCTGTCCACGCCTTCCTACCCGGCCTCAAGCGGGCGCGAAACGCGCGTGCTGGTCGTGCCGAGCGTGATCTACCGTGGCGAGATCCTGCGCGCCGACCGTTCCGGCATCAATGCGCGCCTGTTCAGCTCCGACTGGGCCGAGCTCGACTTCGGCTTCGCCGGCGCCTTGCCGTCGGATTCGGACGACGTGGACGAACGCGCGGGCATGCCCGACCTCGGCCCGCTGGTGGAAGTCGGTCCACGCCTGAAGCTGCGCCTGGCGGACCTGGGCAACAACCGGCGCCTGCGCCTCGAGCTGCCGCTGCGCGCCGTGATCGAGGCGCGCGGCGGGCTGCACGGCCGCGGCGCCACCTTCGAGCCGCGCCTGGCCTACGAGATGGCGGGCGAGCGCAGGGCCTGGACGTTCGAAGCCAATGTGTCGGCGGTGCTGGGTGACCGCAGGATCAACCGCCACTTCTATGAAGTCGCGCCGCAGTATGCGACGGCCACGCGGCCGGTGTATGCCGCCGACTCCGGCCTGCTGCTGACGCGCCTCGGCCTGTTCGGCTCGCGCTACGTCAACGAGGACGTACGCCTGTTCGGCTACCTGCGTTTCGAGAGCTACAAGGGGACGGCGAACCGCGACAGTCCGCTGCATGTGAAGGACAGCGGCGTATCGGGCGGGGTAGGGGTGTTGTGGACCTTCAAGCGTTCGGCGGCGCGGGCGCGCGGGGCGGAAACGGTCGATCCGAGCATGTAAGGAAAAATGCCGTGCGGGGCCGCACGGCATGGGTGAAACCCGGGCGGCATGGCCGGCCCGGGCAATGCTGCAATTACTTGGAAGCGTCCTTGCCGTCCTTGTGCTTGGACTTCTTGTCGTGCTTGTCCTGCTTGGCGTCAGCCTTGTCGGTCTTGTCGGCGGCCGATGCCGACGCCGGAGTCGCCGGGGTGGCAGGCGTTGCAGGAGTGGCCGGCGAAGCGGCGGTGGCAGCGGTGGTGCCGGTGCCGCCGGCGGTGGCCGACGAGTCGGTGGTGGCCGAGGTTTCGGTTGCCGGGGTGGTCGGCATTGCCGGGGTGGCGGCGGTTGCCGGGGTTGCCGGCGTAGCCGGGGCGGCCGCCGTGGCGGCCGGGGTGGTGGTCTGGGCGTAGGCCGAGGCAGCGGACAGAGCGACGATCAGGGTAGCAATGGTCTTCTTCATTGGGTAAATCCTTTCTGGTTCGGTTCTGGCGTACGTTTATCGTGTCACCTGGGCATCTAACGGGCCGCCGCTAAGCCCTGTTGACCAGCCTTACAAAGCCTTACGGTAGTCACATTTGCTAACAAACTGTGCAACAGGCGGTGATTCAGCGCAAAAAAAAAAAAAAATGGCCTGCAGAAATGCAGGCCATTCTTGTTGCGTGCGAAGCGGTCAGCGTGACTTGACGAAAGGCCTGCCCAGCGCCTTCGGAGCCACCGACTTGGCCATTAGGCCGGCCAGCACCACCACGGTCAGCACATACGGGATCATCTGGATCAGCGCGCCCGGGATACGGCCAACCACCGGCAGGTCCACGCCTTCGATCTGCACTTGCAGCGCGCCGAAGAAGCCGAACATCAGGCAGCCCAGCACCGTATGCAGCGGGCGCCAGTTACCGAACACCATGGCGGTCAGCGCCAGGTAGCCGGCGCCGGCCGACATGTCGCGCAGGAAGAAACCGCTCTGGACGATCGACAGGTAGGCGCCCGAGAAGGAGCACAGCACGCCGGCGATCAGCATGGCGCTATAGCGGGTCTTCTGCACCGAGATGCCCGCGGCGTCGGCGGCATGCGGGTTTTCGCCGCAGGCGCGCAGGCGCAGGCCGAAGCGGCTGTGGTAGAGCACCCAGTGCACCACCGGCAGCAGCAGGAAGGCGAGGTAGACCAGCACGGTGTGACCGCCGATCACGCTGCCGTACAGCCAGCCGATGAAGGGGATGTCGGCCAGGGCCGCGGTGCCCGGCAGGACGATGTCGCTCAGGCGCGCTTCGCCCAGGTCCGGCGTGCGGCCGCCTTGCTGGAAGAAGTACTGGGCCACGACAAAGGTCAGGCCGGTCATGGCGATGTTGATCGCCATGCCGGCGACCAGCTGGTTGCCCTTCTGGGTGATCGACACGAAGGCCTGCACCATGGCCAGCATCACGGAGGCCACGATGCCGGCGGCGATGCCGATCCACGGATCCTGGTAGGTATAGGCGACGCCGGCCGAGACGAAGGCCGAGGCGAGGATCTTGCCCTCGAGGCCGAGGTCGATCACGCCGCTGCGCTCGGCGAACAGGCCGGCCATGGCCGCGAAAATCAGGACCGGCGCATTGCGGATCATCGTGACGACGATGCTGGCGAGTTGGAAGTCGTCCATGGCTTATTGACCTTTACGAGCATTGATCAGTTTGAGGACCGCCGGCGCGTACAGGTTCTCCATCGCGCCGCAGAACAGGATGATCAGTCCCTGGATGAAAATGAAGGTCTCCTGCGGGATGTTCGGCTTTTCCAGCGAGAGGTCGAAACCGCCCTGGATCAGCGCGCCGAACAGGACCGACGACAGGAAGATGCCCACCGGGTGCTGGCGGCCCATCAGGGCGATCGCGATGCCGATGAAGCCGGCGCCGGCCGGGAAGTTCAAGCTCAGGTAGTGCGTCGAGCCCAGGATCGAGTTGACGGCCGCCAGGCCCGCCAGGGCGCCCGAGATCAGCATCGCGACGATGATCATGCGGCTGATGCGCACGCCGGCGTAGTGGGCGGCGTGCTGGTTCAGGCCCGTGGCCTGCAGCTTGTAGCCCCACGAGGAACGCGACATCACGATGCCGTACACCGCCAGCGCGATCAGCGCCAGGAAGAAGGAGATGTTCAGCGGGGTGTCGCCCAGGACCGGGAACCAGTCGACCAGGCGCGGCATCCACGAGGCTTCGCTGAAGACGCGGCTGGCCGGGTTCTGGTCGCCCTCGGGGATGAGGTACTTCACGATGATGAAGTTCATCAGGCTGGCGGCGATGAAGTTGAACATGATGGTCGTGACCACTACGTGGCTGCCGCGCTTGGCCTGCAGGTAGCCGGGCAGGAAGGCCCAGCCGGCGCCGAAGACGGCGCTGGCAAGCATTGCCAGCGGGATCAGGAGCCAGGGCGACAGCGAGGCATCGAAGGCGAGCATGACCAGGGTGAGCCCCAGACCGCCCAGGTACATCTGGCCTTCGGCGCCGATGTTGAACAGGCCGGCTTTCATCGCCACCGAAACCGCCAGGCCGGTGAACACGAAGGTGGAGGCGTAGAACAGGGTGTAGCTCAGGCCTTCCGGATTGATGACGGCGCTGTTGATCAGGATCTGCAGCGATTCGATCGGGCTTTCGCCCAGCAGGTGGATCACCAGCGCGGCCACCAGCAGCGCGGAGAGCAGGTTCAGGATGGGCAGGACGAAGCCCGATGCCCAGCGTGGGAGTTCAGTCGTTTTCATATCAGTGCTTGTGCATCCCGCCCATCAAGAGGCCAATGCGGGTGGTATCGAATTCGTCGATGTTCAGCTCACCGGTGACGCGGCCGCTCGAGACGACCACGATGCGGTCGGCCAGCGCGCGCACTTCTTCCAGCTCGGTCGACACCAGCAGGATCGCCACGCCTTCGTCGCGCAGGCGCAGCAGCTGGGTGTGGATGCTTTCGATGGTGCCGATGTCGACGCCGCGGGTGGGCTGGCCGACCAGCATCAGCTTGGGTGCGGCCGACACTTCGCGTGCGATCACGACCTTCTGCTGGTTGCCGCCCGAGAGCAGGCCGATGCGCAGGTCTGGATTCTTGGGGCGCACGTCGAACGCTTCCAGCAGGTGCGCGCAGCGCTTGGCGATGGCGTCGAAGTCGAACAGGCCCAGCTTGTTCTTGACGCGGTCCTGGTAGCCGAAGACGGTGTTCTGCATGACCGAGAAATCCTTGATGACGCCGTCGCGCAGGCGGTCTTCCGGCACGTGGCCGATGCCCAGCTCGCGGAAGGTGGCGGGCAGGCCGTCCGCGTTGGAGCGGCCGGCATAGGGCAGTTCCTTGCCGAGAAACTCGACTTTACCGGAGCTCGGCAGGCGCATGCCCGACAGGATTTCCATCAGCTCGCTCTGGCCGTTGCCCGACACGCCGGCAATCGCCACGATCTCGCCGGCGCGTACCGTGAGGTCGATGTCGGACAGCAGCTTGACCTTGTTCCTGTCTTCCAGCTGCAGGCCGCTGACCCGCAGCACCGGCGCGCCCGGCTGATACGGTTTGCGCGGCAGGTTGCCTTCGATCGGGCGGCCGACCATCATGTTGGCCAGCTGTTCTTTTGACGTGTCGCGGGTGGCGACGGCGCCGGCCACGCGGCCCGCGCGCATCACCGTCACCTGGTCGGTGATCTCCATGATCTCGCCCAGCTTGTGGGTGATCAGGATAATGGTCTTGCCCTGTTCCTTGAACAGCCGCAGGATCTCGAACAGCGAGGCGGTCTCCTGGGCCGTGAGGACGGCGGTCGGCTCGTCCAGGATCAGGATCTCCGCGCTGCGATAGATCTGCTTGAGGATCTCGACGCGCTGCTGCGCGCCCACCGACAGGTCGTGGATGGTGGCCAGCGGGTCGACGTCGAGGCGGTACTTGGCGCAGATCTCGCGCAATTTCGCCTCGGTTTCCTTGCGCTTGGCAGCCAGCTTGAATCCGCCCTCGGTGCCCAGCATGACGTTGTCGAGCACGGTCATGTTCTCGACCAGCATGAAGTGCTGGTGCACCATGCCGATGCCCAGGTCGATCGCCTCGAGGGACGAGCGGATCTGGCGCTCCTGGCCGTTGATCACGAGCTGGCCGCTGTCGGCATGGTAGTAGCCGTACAGGATGCTCATGAGGGTGGACTTGCCCGCGCCATTCTCGCCGATCACGCCGTGGATCGAGCCTTTGGCGATCGAGAAGCTGACGTCAGCGTTCGCCTGCACGGCCCCGAAGGCCTTGCTAATGTTGCGAAATTCTACGGCTGGCTGCATTGCGATCAGTACTTATAAGAGTGGATGCTTCATTCATTCAAAAGCGCGCCGGGCCGGGATGACCGGCGCGGCGCGCTTCAGAATGGGATAGGTGAATCAGACCGGGCAGCTGCCGGCGGTACGGTAGTCGATGACCTTGATCTTGCCGTTGATGATGTCGGTGCGCACGGCGTTCACGCGCTTTTCCATCTCCGGCGAGACGACCTTGCGGTTGTCCTTGTCCAGGACCCAGTCCACGCCGCCTTCCTTCAGGCCCTTGTAGGTGACGCCCGGTTTCCAGGTGCCGTTCTTCACGGCCATGAAGGAGTCGTAGACGGCGACGTCCACGCGCTTGACCATCGAGGTCAGCATGGTGCCCGGGTGCAGGTAGTTCTGGTTCGAGTCGACGCCGATCGCCAGCTTGCCCTTGGTCTTGGCCATCTGCAGGGCGCCCATGCCGCTGCCGCCGGCCACCGCGAACACCACGTCGGCGCCGCGGTCGAACTGCGCGCGCGCCAGCTCGCCGCCCTTGGCCGGATCGTTCCAGGCCGCGGCGGTGGTGCCGACCATGTTCTGCATGATCTCGACTTTCGGGAACTGCGCTTTCGCACCCTGGGTGTAGCCGCAGGCGAAGGCGCGGATCAACGGGATGTCCATGCCGCCGACGAAGCCCAGCTTCTTCGATTTGGAGGCCATGGCGGCGGCGACGCCGACCAGGTAGGAGCCTTCCTGTTCCTTGAACATCACCGAGTTGATGTTGTTACCCTGCGCAATGCTGTCGATCAGCACGAAGCGCACGTTCGGGAATTCCTTGGCGACCTTCTGGACCGCCTGGGTCTGCGAGAAGCCGATCGCCGCGATCAGGTCGACCTTCTTGCGCGCGAGGCCGCGCATCACCTGCTCGGCCTGGGTATCGCTGTTGGCCTGCACTTCGAAGACCTTGATGCCGGTTTCCTTCGTGAAGCGCTGCAGGCCTTCGAAGGCCGACTGGTTGAACGATTTGTCGAACTTGCCGCCCGCATCGTAGACCATGCCGAGCTTCGGCGCGGCGGGCGCTGCAGTCGCGACGCCTGCGCTGCCGGCGACGCACAGCGCCGCAATGGTCATGGTGAGTTGCTTGAGTTTCATGAATGAGGCTCCTGGGAATTTCGATATTGTACCCGGCCCAACAGTGAGACAGGAACGGGCTGCGCAAGCTGCATCGTCAATGGCGGTGGGGAGCCGGACAATGCGAAGCGCATTGTGTCAGCCGCACGGCGCCCGTGTGGTTACGATTTGTATCGCGGTAGTGTTTCTCTCGACAGTGCTTGATACCTGTAGCTCATCTGCAACATCAATACGGCTACAAGGACAGGCCTGGAGCCGAAACCAGCCCGCAACGCCGCGCAATGAAGGGAAATCCGGGTGTACGCAGCTCAGCCTGTCAAATATGCATCAAACGACATATTGATGACAAATACGATTTTACTTGGCAATTTATTCCAAGGAAATATAACTGCTGACAATATTCAGCAATTATTTTGCTACGGCGCTCATCGTGTCGACGGCCAGCGCCGGCTTGGGGCCGACTTCCTTGCCGACTTCGATCCGGGGCTTTGCCGCCTCCGACGCGCTCGGCTCGGCGGCCGGCAGCTGGGGAGGGATGGCCGGCTTGGCGAACTGGCGCGTGAGGAAGCTGGCGATCAGGGCCTGGGTCGCTTCCAGGTAGGGGATGTTCATGTGGTCCGAGCCGGGCACGGTGTCGTCGCCCACCAGCGTGGCCAGCTTGCCCACCAGCTGGTCGGTATGCGAGTGCGGCACCACGTCGTCGGCGGCGGCGCGCAGGATATAGGTCGGCGCCTTGAGCGAGGGCGCGTACTTGATCGACTCGAAGCGGTGGCGCAGCATGTACTCGATCGGCATCACGCGGAAGCGCCGCTTGGCGATGGCGAGGATGGAATCGTAGGGCGTGATCAGGACCACCGAGTGCGCCGGGCGTTCCTTCGCCACCTGCACCGCCACGCCCGAACCGAGGCTGCGGCCGACCAGGGCGATGCGCGAGGCGTCCACCTGGCCGAGTTCGGCGAGCCAGTCGAACAGGGTGCAGCCGTCGTCGATCATGTGGATCTCGGCCGGCACGCCATGCGACTGGCCGTAGCCGCGGTAGTTCATGGCCAGCACGGTCATGCCGGGGAACAGCTTGCCGGCATCGCGCGCGACCCAGGACACTTCCTCGGAGCGGCCGCCGAAATACATCACCGCGGGACGCGGACCCGGAACGAGGGGAGTGAGGAGCCAGCCGCACAGGCGGGTGCCGTCCTTGGCGCGCAGGACGACGGGACGGGTGCGGTGCCCGCTGCTGCGCGGGCTTTCGCATTCGGGGGTGATGCAGGGATTGAACACCAGGCGGCGCTGGTTGGCCGCGACCGCGGCGGTCAGGGTCAGCCACAAAAAGCTGGCAAACCCAGTGATCCCCGCCGCCATTTTCTTTGAAGTGTCCATGGTTCCAGTCTACGCCTGCCGCAGGAACTTGTTCTGTGCGGCACTTCGCTAAGTGGAACGCGATATGGATGCGTAGCGGAACAGTTGGCTTATTACAACAACAAGCGGGAGGGGCCCCCAGGGCCCCGCGCCTCACTCCGGTGCGTGCAGCGAGGAAGGGCCGGCGGCGACGTATTGCTCGACGTCGGGCGCGCGATGGTCGATGCGCACGTCCTGCCCGTCGGCGTGCACGCCGGCTTCCGCATGCTCGCCGGATTCGCTATTGCTACCCATGCGCCTGCCCAGGTATTCCGAGGCCAGCACGCCGGCGGCCGACAGGGCCGTCAGGGCCAGCGAGCCGCCCCGGGCATGGCTGCCCTGGCGGCGCAGCACCAGGTTGGCCGCGCCCACCAGCAGGGCCGCGCCGGTGAGGGCGGCATGCAGCTGGGATTCGCGCTTGGCTTCGTCTTGCACCTTTGCGCCCTGCGACTTGTCGGCCACGTAGTCGGCCACGCCGGCGGCGCCGGCCGCCAGGCCGCCCACGATGCCAGCCCCCATGCTCAGGTAGGAGGCCTTGGCGTAGTCTTCGTCGCCGGTGGCGCTGTGCATGGCGTCGAGGATGAAACCGAAGGGAATGAGGATGCTTGGGGCCGCGCCCAGGATCGAGTGCAGAGGTTGGCCGGCAATGGTGATCTTGTTCATGGCGTGCTCCTGGCGTTGGTTACTGTCCCGTCAAGTGTGGCATAGGGTGGGGGAGGGGCACGCACGGTTGGGGATGGCCGGATGTTCGAGTAAGATCGATCATTCCGGCCTACGCGCCGCCTTATCATCGGAGACCTTGTGCACTACCTGCTCATGTATGACCTCGCCCCCGACTATCTCGAGCGCCGCGCCGAATTCCGCGACGAGCACCTTAAGCTGGCCTGGGAAGCGCAGCGGCGTGGCGAGCTGGTGCTTGCCGGCGCACTGGACAATCCCGCCGACCGCGCGGTGCTGATGTTCAGCTGCGACAGCCCGCAAACGGCCCAGCTGTTCGCCGCCCGGGACCCCTACGTGACTCACGGCCTGGTGCGCGCCTTCCACGTGCGCCAGTGGAACACCGTGATCGGCGACGACGCTTTCACCCCTGTCCACCCTGGCTAAAAAATTGGCGCTGTCAGCGTTAGCTATGGATGACTCTGATCGAGAGGCGCAGCAATTGCTCCACCGTTGTTATCCGTCCGCCATCGAGCGCCCGGCGCCAGCCCAGGTAGTTCGGCAGGTAGCGCGACGCGACCCCGCGGAAGCGGCTGAACCATTGCCGCAAGCGCTGATGATAGGCGTTGACGTTCTGCACGTGGATGGCCCCGGCAATGCCGCGGCGTACTCGTACGCCCGCACGCAGGTTCACCGCCTCGTGCGCAATGCCATGCTTGCGGGCGAAACTGCGATACGCCCCATGGAAGTCACTGACCAAGAGCACTTCCCGGTCGAGCCGGGGCAGCAGGTGGCGCTCCAGCTGCGCCGCCGTCAAGGCGCCACGGCCGACCACGGCATCGACGGTCTGGCCACTGCGGTCGCGCGCGACCAGGATACAGTCGAGCTCGCGTGAAATGCCGCGCTTGCCGGCGCGGCCGCCGCGCCGGCGTGCCGGCCGGTCCAGCTTGCGCGCGCCTTTCTGCGATTCCAATATAAACATTTCGTCAGCCTCGGCAATGCCGCCCAGGCGCGTCGGCTGGGCATGCCTGGGGCGCTCCAGGAAGCGGTGCCGCCAGCGGAAGGCGGTATTGCGGTGCACGCTGACCTCGCTGGCGGCTGCGCGCACCGACTTCGAGTCGAGCACGGTGCCTAGGTAATCCACCCATTTTTCACGCAGCCGCAGACGCGCCAGCGGCGTGCCGCTCAGATCGTTATAGGTGCGGCCGCAGGCGCGGCAGCGGTAGCGCTGCAGGCCGTTTGCTTGTCCATGCCGGTAATAACGTTCGCAGGCGCAGTTGGGGCAGCGGCGCTGCGTGGCGCCGATCTGGCCGATGAGGACGATCACCTGGTCGAGCCCGGCAGCGGGATGCAGGGCAGCCAGCGTCTGCAGGCGCTGAGGCAGGTTCAGTGCGGGCAGTTTGGCAAACCACTTCTTGAAAGTCGGTGCGCGCATGGTCGTTCCCGTCTGTGGTGACAGGCGTTCGACCAGGAAGCAGCTCAGCAGTTCCGCGCTCATCCATAGTTAAAGTTGACAGCGCCAAAAAATTAGTGCTGGCAACGGCATTGAACAGGTAACATTGCCCGGCTTTCAACTGAGCCGGAGAGTTCATGCACACTGCCGTCAACCTGTGGCCGCTGCTCGGCGTCGCGGTCATCGTCGCCGGGTTCCTGCTGCGCGCGCATCCCGTGCTGGTGGTGGTGGCCGCCTGCGGCGTCACCGGGTTTGCCGCCGCCATGCCGCTGGAAAGCATCCTCGCCTCGCTCGGCAGCGCCTTCGTCAAGACGCGCAACCTGCCGCTGATCCTGCTGCTGCCGCTGGCCGCGATCGGCCTGCTGGAGCGCGCCGGCCTGCGCGAGCGCGCCCAGGCCGCGATCGCCAAGGTGCGCTCGGCCACCGCGGGACGCCTCCTGATCGTCTACCTGTTCGCGCGCGAAACCTCGGCCGCCGCCGGCCTGACCAGCCTGGGCGGCCAGGCCTCGATGGTGCGCCCGCTGGTGGCGCCGATGGCCGAAGCCGCCGCCGAAACGCGCTATGGCAATCTGCCCGAAGCGCTGCGCCACCGCATCCGCGCCATGTCCGCCGCCACCGACAACGTCGGCCTGTTCTTCGGCGAAGACATTTTTGTCGCCTTCGGCGCCATCGTCCTGATGCAGACCATCCTGAACGCCGAGGGCATCGCGGTCGATCCGCTGCACATGGCGCTGTGGGGCATTCCGACCGCCATCACCGCCTTCATCATCCACGCCTGGAACCTGCGCCGGCTCGATGCGCACATTCGCCGCACGATGGGCGAGGCAGGGGTGAAGGCATGATCACGCTCGAGCTGTTCTACATCGTGGCCGGCCTGCTGTTCCTGGCCGTGGCCGTGATGAACCTGCGTGACCGCAGCAATCCGCGCCGCCATGCGACCGCGCTGTTCTGGGGGCTGTACGCCTTGCTCTACCTGGCCGGCGAACGCTTGGCTCCGAGCTTTGTCGGCGCCCTGATGATCCTGATGGCGCTGCTGGCCGGCTTCGGGGGCGTCATCGGCGGCAAGCCCGCCGGGGTGCCGGAGGAGCAGCGCCGCGCCTCCAGCGCCCGGCTCGGCAACCGCCTGTTCATCCCGGCGCTGATCCTGCCGCTGGTGACCATGCTGGGCGCCACCTTGTTTTCAAGCGTGCAGGTGGCCGGCGTGCCGCTGCTCGATCCCAAGCACCTGACCCTGGCCGCCCTGGGCGTCGCGGCGCTGCTGGCGCTGGGCGCGGCCTGCTGGCTGACGCGCGCCACGCCGCTGCAGGGCGTGCGCGAGGCGCGCCGCCTGGTCGATGCGATCAGCTGGGCCTTCGTGCTGCCGCACATGCTGGCCGTGCTCGGCCTGCTGTTCACCGAGGCCGGCGTGGGCAAGGCGGTGGCGCACGTGACGACTTCCTACATCGACATGGATTCGCGCTTCGTCGCGGTGGCGGTGTTCTGCATCGGCATGGCCCTGTTCACGATCGTGATGGGCAACGGCTTCGCCGCCTTCCCGGTGATGGCGGGCGGCGTCGGCATCCCGGTGCTGGTCGGCGTATACGGCGCCAACCCGGCCGTGATGGCGGCAATCGGCATGTTCAGCGCGTATTGCGGTACATTGATGACGCCGATGGCGGCGAACTTCAACATCGTGCCGGCCGCGCTGCTCGACCTGCCCGACAAGAACGCCGTCATCCGGGCCCAGATTCCAACGGCGCTGCCGCTGCTGGTGGCGAACATCTTCCTCCTGTACTTCCTGATGAACCGATGATCAAGACCGTACTGCTTACCGGCTTCGAGCCGTTCAACAAGGCGAACGTCAACCCGGCCTGGGAGGCCGTGCGCGCACTGGATGGGTGGAGCGGCGAGGGCTTTCGCGTCGAGGTGCGCCAGCTGCCCTGCGTCTTCGTCGATGCCAGGGAGGCCCTGGCCGCGATGGTGGACGAGCTGCATCCGGATATCGTGATCGCCGTCGGCCAGGCCGGCGGGCGCGCGGAGATTTCGGTGGAGCGGGTGGCGATCAACGTCGACGACGCCTCCATCCTCGACAACGCGGGCCGCCAGCCAGTGGACCGTCCCATCGTCGAGGGCGGACCGGCCGCCTATTTCAGCACGCTGCCGATCAAGGCGATGGTGGCGGCGATGCGCGAGAAGGGCTTGACGGCGGGCGTGTCGCAGACCGCGGGCACCTTCGTGTGCAACCACGTGTTCTACGGGCTGATGCACCACACGGCCGGCAAGCCGACCCGGGCGGGGTTCATCCACGTGCCCTTCCTGCCCGAACAGGCGGAGGAGCGGCCGGACGATCCGCCCTCGATGGCCCTGGACGACATCATCCTGGGCATCATGACGGCGGTCGACACGGCCGTGCACGTGGAACGCGACGTGGCGCAGGCCGGCGGGGCGACTCACTGAGCCGTCCGCCGGGCTGCGCCCCTATCAGGCGATGCGTGGGTGATTAACGCTTTTCCTGCAGCTTCTCGCCCGCACGTTCCAGGGCGGCGCCGGTCTTGTCGCCCACCTTGTCCGAGGCTTCACGGACTTCGGCAGCGGCTTCCTTGCTTTCCTGTTTGATCTCGGCGCCGGCTTCGCGCATGTTCTCGCCGGCCTTGTCGGCAGCCTGCTCGATGTTCTCGCCGGCGCGGTCGGCAGCGGCGTCGACGCGTGCGGCGGCTTCGCGGGTTTCCTGTGCGGCGTTGGCGGCAGCGTTGTCGACGGCTGCGCCGGCTTCCTGTGCCGGGCCCATGTTCGGGTTGTCGTCGGTTTTCTTGCAGCCGGTGGCCATCACGGCGACAGCCAGCATCAGGGCGGTAATGGTAGCGGTGGTTTTCATGGTGTGCTCCTTGTGAAGAGGTTTAAGTTATTCATCTTTTGACAAGAGTTTGCACGAGAGACTTGATGAGAACGGTGCGCGAAGTAACGCAGAATAAAGAAAAACTTGCTTTTCAAACAAAATTTATCAAAACCGCTGTTGTAATAAGTTTTGTTGAAAGGCGATTGCCTTGGAGTGCGAGCTAGGGGGATGTTAGGATCAGTCAATGGACCGACGAACTGATTACAAGACTGCACTGCTCATCGATTCCGCCATCCACGAGGCGGCCAGCGAAGGGCGCCCGCGTGTCGCCACCGAACTCGCCAAGATGGGCGTGCCGATGGAAATCACGATGCGCGTGCTGACCCGCCCCCTTGACCGCCGTCACCAGATCGCCTCGCTCAGCACGGTGGCGGTCGAGCTCAAGCGCCAGTAGGCTGTTCCGGGAACAGGATGTTCAGGAAGGCGCGCACCACCGGCGCATCGCCTTCCACCGGGTAGGCAATGTAGAGGTTCGCCGAGGGCGGATCGGTCCGGATCGGCAGGAAGCGCACGCCCGGCCAGCCGATGCGGCTGGTGGTCTGGGGCAGCAGCGCCACGCCCAGGCCCGCGCCCACCATGGCCAGCAGGGTCTGCGGCTCGGCCGCTTCCTGGAAGATGGTCGGCTGGAAGCCGGCATTCACGCAGCACTGGATCAGGTAGCGCGGTTCGGCCGACTGGTCCAGGTGCAGGGTCAGCATGGGTTCGTGGGCGATGTCGATCAGTTCGATTGCCTCGTTCTGCGCCAGCGGGTGCTTCTCGTTGATCGCCACGCACACGTTCTCTTGAAAACACAGGTCCTGGCGCAGGTTGGCCTGCTTCAGCACATCCCCCTCGATGCGCGGCTCGCGCCAGAAGCCGACGTCGATCTGCCTGGCGCGCAGCGCTTCCCACTGGTCGTTCGGGCCCAGTTCGTGGATGGTCCAGGTCACGCGCGGATATTGACTCTGAAAGCGTTCGAGCAGGGACGGAATCGGCCCCCACATCGCCGAGCCGACGATGCCCACGCGCAGCCGGCCCACTTCGCCGCGGTCGATCTGGCGGATGGTGTCGATCGTCATGCGCATCTTGGCCAGCAGCTCGGCCGCTTCCACCATCAGCGCCTTGCCCGCCACCGTCAGCTCGAAGCTGCGCGTGGTGCGCGTGAACAGGCGCACCCCGAGTTCGCTCTCCAGCTTCATGATCTGCTGGCTCAGCGGCGGCTGCGAGATGTGCAGGCGTTCGGCCGCGCGCGAAAAGCTTTTCTCTTCGGCCACGGCCAGGAAGTAGCGCAGCTGTTTCAGGTCGATCGACATGGCGCGTCGTGGATCAGGCGTTCAAGGCCACGGCCAGGCGTGCGCCGACCAGGGCGTTGTGCTTGACCAGGGCGATGTTGGTCGCCAGGCTGCGGCCTTCGGTCAGTTCCTTGATGCGGGCCAGCAGGAAGGGCGTGACGGCCTTGCCCTTCACGCCTTGCGCCTCCGCTTCGCCCAGCGCCTGCCGGATGATGGCGTCGATTTCCTCGGTCGGCATCGCCGATTCGCTTGGGACCGGATTGCTGACCACCACGCCGCCCGCCAGGCCGAGCTGCCACTTGGTGCGGATGAAGACTGCCTGCTCGTGCGCCGTGTCGAGCTGGAAGTCGGCCTTGAAGCCGCTCTCGCGCGTGAAGAAGGCCGGGAAGCCCGGCTGGCCGACGCTCAGCACAGGCACGCCGTGGGTTTCCAGGTATTCCAGGGTCAGGCCGATGTCGAGGATCGACTTCACGCCGGCGCAGACCACGGCCACGCTGGTGTGTGCCAGTTCCTGCAGGTCGGCCGAGATGTCGAAGCTGGTCTCGGCGCCGCGGTGCACGCCGCCGATGCCGCCGGTGACGAACACCTCGATGCCGGCCAGCTGGGCGCAGATCATGGTGGCGGCGACGGTAGTGGCGCCGAGCTTGCCGGTAGAGAGCACATAGGGCAGGTCGCGGCGGCTGACTTTCAGCGCGTCGGGCGAGGCGCCCAGCAGCTCCAGCTGCTCGTCGTTCAGGCCGACGCAGATCCGGCCGCCGATGATGGCGATGGTGGCCGGCACCGCGCCGGCGTCGCGGATGATCTGCTCGACTTCGCGTGCGGTCTGCACGTTCTGCGGGTAGGGCATGCCGTGCGAGATGATGGTCGATTCGAGCGCGACGACCGGCTTGCCGGCGGCGCGCGCGCTTGCCACTTCGGGCGAGAACAGGAGGAAGGATTGCATGGTCAGTCCAATTCAGATTCGTTGAGAGTATCCAGGTGGCCCGGTTCGAGCGCGGGGCAGACGGTCTGCTCGCATTCGATGGTCATGGCGGAGAGTTGCAGGCCGCGGCGGCAGGCCAGGCCGAGGTCGGCCTCGCCGCTGTTCAGCGACCAGCAGACGGCGGCGGCGAAGGCGTCGCCCGCACCGGTGACGTCGACGACCTCGACCGCCGGGGCATCGAGGCGCATCACGCCGCCATCCGAGGTATACATGACGCCGCGTGCGCCGCGCGTGACCACCACGTCCTGCACGCCCTGGCTTTGCAGCTCGCGGCAGGCGGCGCCGATGGCGGCGTCGCTGTCCAGCGGGCGCTTGAGGCGGGNNCGGCAGGCGCGCCATCTTCGGTTCCGATACCGCCACCAGCACCAACGACACGCCGTCGCGCGCCGCACCGTCGAGCAGGGCGGCAATCGTGTCGTGGGGGAGGTTGAGGTCGGCCACCAGCAACGCGGCGCTGGCGCATTGTTGCTGGCGAGTGGCGAGGAACTCCGGGCTCAGGCGCTCGTTCAGGGCCATGTCGGCCAGCGCCACCACCATCTCGCCATCCTGGTCCAGCACCGCGGTATAGGTGCCGCTGCTGACGCCGTCGAGACGCAGGGCGCCGCGGGTGTCGATGCCGGCATCCTCGGCGTGGGCGAGCAGGGCGCGCCCGGACGCGTCGTTGCCGACCGCCGTGATCAGGGCCACCGGCGCGCCCAGGCGCGCCAGGTTCTCGGCGATGTTGCGCGCGACGCCGCCGAAGGATTCGTCCTGGCTCGCCGGGTTCGAGGTGCCGAGCACCAGCTTGCCGTTGCTGCGCAGCTTGCGGTCGAGGTTGGAAGCGCCGATGCACAGGATCGGACGCTGGTCCGGCAGCACGTAGGCACGCCCCAGGATGCGGCGCTCGCGCACCAGGGTGGCGATGTAGTTGGCCACGGCCGAGCGCGACAGCCCGAGCTGGGCCGCCAGGTCCTGCTGCGAGATGAAGGGATTCGCGCGGATCAGCTCGTACAACTGTTCTTTTTTGGGCAGCTCGGTCACGGTACGGTGCGGGTAGAAATAAACAAATGTTTGTCTATACTAGACAACTGTTTGGTTGGCGTCAAAGAAAATCGGTTTCTATGTCTGTAGGTCAACAATACATGGAATCATTTATTTTTTAAACCAATAAATCGGCAAGAAAAATGGTATTTGCCATACATATCGCCCCTCATGCATAGTTATAATATTCCGGCTGGTATGTAGCAAACCCTGTTCCAGCCCCTCCTCACGTCTCCCGAATCCGCACACAAGGACTACCATGTTCAGCAATACCCCATTTGAAGCAGCAGAAGTCATCAAGGCCCGCAAACCCGGTTTCGCACCGCGCGCCGCATTGATCCTGGGTTCGGGACTGGGCGTGCTGGCCGAGCAGATGACGGACGCGGTGTCGATCAGCTATGCCGACCTGCCGGGCTTCCCGATCAGCACCGTGCACGGCCACGCGGGCGAGCTGGTGCTCGGTACCCTGGCCGGCGTGCCGGTCGTGTGCATGAAGGGCCGCGGCCACTTCTACGAAGGCTACGGCGCCAACGTCATGACTTCCGCCGTGCGCACCTTCAAGCTGATCGGCTGCGAGATGCTGCTGGTGACGAATGCCGCCGGCTCGCTGCGTCCCGAAGTGGATGCGGGCAGCGTCGTGGTCCTGAACGACCACATCAACCTGCTGCCGGGCAGCCCGATGGCCGGCCCGAACGACGAGCGCTTCGGCCCACGCTTCTTCAGCATGGCCAATGCCTACGACGCCGACCTGCGCGCCATGATCAAGGAAACCGCGGCCGCCAAGGGCATCACCCTGCACGAAGGCGTGTACCTGGCCTGCCCGGGCCCGAACTTCGAGACCGCCGCCGAAATCCGCGCGTTCAAGACGATGGGCGCCGACGTGGTCGGCATGTCGGTGGTGCCGGAAGTGATCTCGGCGCGCCACTGCGGCCTGAAGGTCGCCGGCATCTCGGCGATCACCAACCTGGCCGAGGGATTGACCCCGTTCCCGCTGTCGCACGAGCAGACCCTGAAGTACGCCGCGATCGCGGCCAAGGACCTGGTCACCCTGATCCATTCCTTCATCGAGCGCCTGGGCGCGAGCCCGCGCGCGGAAGCCTAATTTTCGAAAGAGCGAGCGATCCATGTCACGCGCATTCATCCTCCTGCTTGACTCGTTCGGCCTGGGCGCCTTGCCCGATGCCGACAAGTACGGCGACGCAGGCGCCAACACCTTCGGCCACATCGCAGCATGGGCAGCGAAAGAGGGCAAGCCGATGGCGCTGCCCAACCTCGAGCGCCTGGGACTGGCGGCCGCTGCGCACAAAGCCAGCGGCGAATGGGCCGCCGGCTTCAGCCAGCGCGAGGGCTTTACCGGCGCGTGGGGCGTCGCGCGCGAGCAGTCGACCGGCAAGGACACGCAGAGCGGCCACTGGGAGATCGCCGGCGTGCCGGTGCTGTTCGACTGGGGCTACTTCCCGAAGACGGTGCCGTCCTTCCCGAAAGAGCTGACCGACAAGCTGCAGGAGCTGACCGGCGTGCCTGGCTGGCTGGGCAACTGCCACGCCTCCGGCACCACCATCATCGACGAGCTGGGCGACGAGCACGTCGCTACTGGCCGTCCGATCCTCTACACCTCGGCCGACTCGGTGCTGCAGATCGCCGCGCACGAAGAGCACTTCGGTCTCGAGCGCCTGTACGAGGTCTGCGAGGTCGCGTATGAACTGGTGAAGCCCTACAACATCGGCCGCGTGATCGCGCGTCCTTTCCTGGGCGAGAACGGCAAGTACAAGCGCACCAGCAACCGCCACGACTACGCCGTGCCGCCCACAAGCCCGACGCTGCTGGACCACGTGAAGAACGAGGGCGGCGAAGTCATCGCCCTCGGCAAGATCAGCGACATCTTCGCGGCCCAGGGCGTGACCCAGCTGATCAAGGGCGCCGACAACATGGCCCTGTTCGACCGCCTGGTCGAAGTGGCCGACACCGCGCCGTCCAAGTCGCTCACTTTTGTCAACTTCGTCGACTTCGACATGCACTTCGGCCACCGCCGCGACGTCGCCGGCTATTCGAACGCGCTGCACGAGCTGGACGCGCGCCTGCCGGAATTCATGGCCAAGCTGAAGGACGGCGATCTGGTCGTCATCACCGCCGACCACGGCTGCGACCCGACCGCGCCGGGCTCGGACCACACCCGCGAGCACATCCCGATGATCTTCTTCGGCCCGAACGTCGCCCCGCAGGAACTGCCGATCGCGAATACCTTCTCGGATATCGGCGCAACCCTTGCCAAGCACCTTGGCGTCAAACCACTTTCGAACGGAACCGCACTGCTATGACCCAGCCCCTGGATTTCAAACGTAACACCGCCGTCGGCCTCGACCTCGGGCTGGTCAAGCACGTCAAGGTGAACCGCAACGCTGCCGACCGCCGCGCCGCCAGCCTGGCGAACCGCCGCACCGTGAAGAAGGAATACCAGGCCGCCTGGCTGGTGCGCGCCATCGAGTGCATGGACCTGACCACCCTGGGCGGCGACGACACCCCGGGCCGCGTCGAGCGCCTGTGCATGAAGGCGATGCGCCCGCTGCGTTCGGACCTGATGGGGGCCCTGGGCCTGGAATCGCTCACCACCGGCGCCGTCTGCGTGTACCACGAGATGATTCAGCCTGCGGTGAAAGTGCTGCAGGGCCGCCTGCCGATCGCCGCCGTGTCGACCGCCTTCCCGGCCGGCCTGTCGAGCCTGGAAACCAAGCTGCGCGAGATCGAACTCTCCGTGGCTGCCGGCGCGACCGAGATCGATATCGTCATCACCCGCCAGCACGTCCTGACCGGCAACTGGCAAGCCCTGTACGACGAGATGGTCGCCTACCGCCAGGCTTGCGGCGAAGCGCACGTGAAAGCGATCCTCGCCACCGGCGACATCGTCACCCTGGACAACGTGGCCAAGGCTTCGATGGTCTGCATGATGGCCGGCGCCGATTTCATCAAGACCTCGACCGGCAAGGAGGGCGTGAACGCCACCATTCCGGTGTCGCTGGTGATGGTCCGCGCGATTCGCGATTACTACGAGCAGACCGGCTTCCAGGTCGGCTACAAGCCGGCCGGCGGCGTCTCCACCGCCAAGGCCGCGCTGCAGTACCTGACCGTCATGAAGGAAGAACTCGGCAACGACTGGCTGCAGCCGCACCTGTTCCGTATCGGCGCCTCGAGCCTGATGACCGACATCGAACGCCAGCTCGAACACTACGTGACCGGCAACTACTCGGCCGCCCATCGCCACGCGCAACCATAAAACAGCATCGGATTCGTCATGCCAACTATTAAAGAGATTCTTCAGACTATGGATTACGGCCCCGCACCAGAAAGCACCAAGGAAGCGAATGCGTGGCTGGACCAGCATGGACGCCGTTTTGGCCTGTTCATCGACGGCGCGTGGACCGAAGCAGCTGAGACCTTCGCCACCAACAACCCGGCCGACGCCAGCGAGCTGGCCCAGGTGACCCAGGCGACCGGCGACGACGTGGAGCGCGCCGTGCAGGCCGCGCGCCGCGCCCAGCCGGGCTGGGTGGCGCTGGGCGGCCATGG
>NZ_DKJX01000083.1:5507-5863 GCF_002454935.1 Massilia sp. UBA6681 | reverse complement strand
GCCTGCGCCGCCCATGCCGCCGGCTGCGTTGCCGACCGAGGCTGCGCCGCTCGAGGCGCCGCCGCTGATGCCCTGGCCGCCTGCGCCGGCCGATGCGCCGTTGGCGCTACCGGCTGCACCGCCGGCTGCGCCGGCAGCACCGTTTGCCTCGCCGCCGGTGGCCACGCCGCCTGCTGCGCCGTAGCCTGCCGCGCCGTTGGCGTTGCCGCTGCTGTTGGCGACGTTGCCGATGTTGTTGATACGGTTGCCGCTGACTTCACCGCTCAGGTTGCTGATCGAGTTGGCGCTCGAGGTGTTGTACGAGTTGCTCATGCTCGAGGTTGCGTTGCCGCCGTTGTTGGCGGCGGCTGCGCCGG
>NZ_DKJX01000083.1:0-5448 GCF_002454935.1 Massilia sp. UBA6681 | reverse complement strand
GCTGTTGTTCGAACGGTCGCTGTTGTCCGAACGGTCGCTATTGTCCGAACGGTCGGTGTTGGTCGTGGTCGTGTTCGTGCGGCTGCTGTTGTCCGAGTTGTCGCTGTTGTTCGAACGGTCGCTGTTGTCCGAACGGTCGGTGTTGGTCGTGTTCGTGGTGGTGTTGGTGCGGGTGCTGTTGTCCGAGTTGTCGCTGTTGTTCGAGCGGTCGCTGCTGTCGGTATTGGTCGTGGTGTTGGTACGGGTGCTGTTGTTGGTGTTGTCGGTCGTGTTCGTGCTGTTGTTCGAACGGTCGATGCTGGTGGTTTGCGTGTTGTCGCCACGGACGCGGTCAACGGTGGTGTTGCCGTCTTGTGCGTGGGCCAGACCAAATGCCGAAGCGATCGCGATCGCCAGAATAGTGCGCTTCATCTGTTACTCCCCTATGTGTGTCACTGAAAAAGTTGAGATGCCCGGCGTTCCATGCCACCGGTCCATCTTCCCATTAGCAGTTTGCGTGCCAGCTCTTTAATATTTTGCAAGTCCTTGATTAATCTGATGATTTTTATGCTGAGCAAGCTTGTAGGACTAGGTTGATGAGGCAGTTCAATAACTTTGAAAAAAGCTGTCTCAAAGCTGTGACAGTTGTCACAGGATTGTCACCAGACTGTATCAGCCTGTAACAGCGCGCACAGGCGTGCAGAAGCAGGCGCGGAGGCTGCGCCTGCTTCGAACATGTAGGAAAAGATGAAGAAGAAAACGCCTGGACAGGCGTGATCAGGGAGCGATCGAGTGCTTGGCCATCAGGCGATACAGCGTCATGCGCGAGACACCGAGCTCGCGCGCGGCCTGGCTGATGTTGTTGCCGCACTTGGCCAGGCTGTTCCAGATGGCGGTGCGTTCCGCGCTGCCGCGCGAGTGGTCAAGGTCGTCACGCAGGATGATGGCGTCGTCCTGGGGCGCCAGCTCGAGGTCTTCCGGCATGATCAGACGGTGCTCGGCGAGCACCATGGCGCGCCGCATGCGGTTGATCAGCTCGCGGATATTGCCCGGCCAGTCGTGCTGGGCCATGGCGCGCAGGGCCTGCTTGCTGATGCCCTTGAGCTGCGGGCTCTTCTCATCGGCAAATTTGTTAAAAATGATCTCGGTGAGCAAGGGCAGGTCTTCCTTGCGCTCGCGCAGCGGCGGTACCCGGATCGGGAACACGCTGAGGCGGTAATACAGGTCTTCGCGGAAGCGTCCCGCGGCCACCGCCTTGGGCAGGTCGACGTGGGTGGCGGTGATCACGCGCGCATCGACCGCCACCGTGCGGGTGCCGCCGACCCGGTAGATGGTGCGTTCCTGCAGGAAGCGCAGCAGGCTGGCCTGCAGGTCGAGAGGCAGGTCGCCGATCTCGTCCAGGAAGATGCTGCCGCCGGAAGCGGCTTCGATCAGGCCCGGCTTGTCCTTTGCCGCGCCGGTAAAGGCGCCGCGCTCGTAGCCGAACAGCTCGGAGTGGATCAGCGAGGGCGGAATCGCGGCGCAATTGATGGCGATGAAAGGCCCGCCGGCGCGCGGCGATTGCGCGTGGATTTCCTGCGCCGCCAGTTCCTTGCCGCTGCCGCTTTCTCCCGAGATCAGCACCGGCGCATCGACTGCGGCGATCTTGTCGATGTGGGCGCGCAGGCGCCGGATCGCCACCGAGTCGCCGTCGATGTGGCGCGCGCTGGAAGCACGCTGGTGCGGCGGCGTGGACCTGGCCAGCATGGCCATGCCGTGCGCGTGGCCGAGCGAATGGTGCAGGCGCACGGTGTCGACCGGACGGGTATGGAAATCGCACAGGTGGGTGGCGATGGCCTGGCGCAGCTGCGGACGGTGCAGCAGGTCGGGCCCGAACACGCCGATCCAGCGGATGTGATGGTGCTGCTGCAGGAAGCGTTCGGTGTCGTCGTGCTCGAGGCTGCCGTCGCCGTCGAGCAGCAGCCCGACCGCATAGTGCTGCTGTGCAAGCACCTTGCGCGCGGCCGCGATACTGTCGACCGTGCACACATCCCAGCCCCGCAAGTCACCGCAGGTGGCGCGTACGCCCGCATTCCCCTCGGTGGTGATGCATAAGAGTCGTTTGACCGACACATTAACCTCGTTCTTATTCGTTATTACTGGTCATGCAGGCGACGGTGTCGGCCGGATGCCCGAGGCTTAGGTAAAAACATCGGACAGGAAATGCCGGATTCGTCCGACACCGCGTTGACTGTCATTTAACCAGAAGCGGCCACTCTTTGGCGCACAAATATTGTTGAGTTGGTAATCTGCATCGAAAAAATTCCTACAAGAATCAATGCCTTACAGCATTATTTCAGTTTTTGCTGCTGGCGGCAGCACTGGCTAACAGGCTGACCAGGCGCTCGATCGGATAGGGTTTGGCGAGCACCCGTACGCCGGGAACCGCCGGCTGGCGTTCGGTGTAGCCGGTGGCCAGCACCACCGGCAAGCCGGGATCGCGCTGGCGCACGATGGCGGCCAGGTCGATGCCGCTCACGCTGCCCGGCATGACGATGTCGGAGAACACCACGGCGGGACGGGCGCCGCCCTTGAGCAGGGCCACAGCCTGCTCGCCGTCATGCGCGACCAGCACCTCGAAGCCGGCGTCCTGGAGCGCCTGCGAGACCGCTTCGCGCACCAGCGGGTCGTCTTCGACGAACAGCACGGTGCCGCGGCCGCGCGGCAGCGGGGCTTCCGCCGGCGCCGGCGTCGGCGCTTGCGCCGGCTGTTGCGCGCGCGGCAGCCAGATGTCCACCCGCGTGCCCTTGCCGGGTTCGCTGTCGAGCAGCAGCAGGCCTTGCGACTGCAGGGCGAAGGCGTAGGCCTGCGGCAGCCCCAGGCCGGTGCCCTGGCCCTGGCCCTTGGTGGTATAGAAGGGATCGAGCGCGCGCGCCTGCACCTCGGGCGCCATGCCCTTGCCGGTATCGCTGACGGTCAGGCGTACGTAGTCGCCGGGCGCCAGCGCCTCGAGGGCGGAACCTGCGGGCGGATGGGCGAGGGCGACATTGCGCGCCTCGATGCGCAGCACGCCGCCGTGCGGCATGGCGTCGCGCGCATTGACGGCCAGGTTCAGCAGCGCCAGGTCGAACTGCAGGGGCTCGACCTTGATCGGCCTGGCCGGCTCGTCGCAGTCGATCTGCAGCGCGATGTCGGCGCGCAGGGCGCCGCTCATCAGCTGGCGCGCGCTGCGCAGCTGCTGGCAGGCATCCACCGTTTCCTGGCGCGCTTCCTGGATCCGGCCGAAGGAGCCGAGCTGGCCGGTGAGGGCGGCGGCGCGCTGCACGGTCTTCTTGCAGGTCTGCAGCAGGCCGCCCACCCTGTCGTCCTTGTTCCTGAATTCGGCCAGCTGCAGCGCCGTGCTCAGGGTCTGCAGCAGGTTGTTGAACTCATGGGCGATGCCGCCGGTCAGGCGCCCCAGCGCCTCCAGCTTCTGCGACTTGAGCAGGGCGCCCTGCGCCCGTTCGGTGGCGGCGACGGCTTCGGCCACGCGCTGCTCGAGGTCCTGCTGCGCTTGGCGGATTTGCCGTCCGGCATCGAGCATGCGCTGCGCCACGTTGTCGATCTCGACGATGCCCTGGCGGCGGTAACTCGGTTCCTTGCCCTGGCCGAGTTCATCGGCGGCAAGGCCAAGATGTTCGATCGGCCCGATCGCGCGCCGCGCCAGCCAGCGCGCCGCCAGCACGCCGGCGGCGAGCAGGGCCGCCATCAATCCGGCCAGCATGGCCGCGGCTTCCAGCGGAACGCGCCGGATGTCGCTCACCGGGATGCTGACCAACACCTTCCAGTCCGACATCGGCACCGTGCTGAAGAAGGCGCGCACGGCGATCCGGTCGAGCGTGCGGCTGTCGTACACGCCTTCGTGCGTCCGGGCCAGCAGTTCGCGGCTGTAGGCGCTCACCGGCTTGCCGATGAACTCCCGGGGCGTGCGTGAACGGGCCAGCACCACGCCCTTGCGGTCGACGATGGTGGCAATCCATTCGGTACGGAAATGCTGGCGCTCCACCAGCTTTTGCAGGCTCGCCACGCTGACGCCCAGCAGCAGGTGGTAGCGCACGGCACCGTCCACCATCACCGGCACCTGCACGGTGTAGTCGTAGGTCTTGCCGATCGGCGCCATGAAGACATCGGACACGTAGGTCGCCGCGGGGCCGCCACGCTGCATCAGTTCGCCGACGTTGGACGAGCGCCGCGTCGGCAGCGCCGCGCCGAAGGGCTTGCGTGTGTTGATCAGCTGCTTTCCGTCCAGGTCGGCCAGCACGATCACGGTGTCCCATGCCGGCGCCATGCCGCGTGCATGCTCGTAGAACTCGCGCAGGTCGCCCCGGTGCAGGGAGGGGGCGACGGCCAGGGTGCGCAGGACCGCGGTACGCGCCTGCAGTTCGTTGTCGACCATCAGGGCAAAGGCGCGGGTGGCCTCGCTCACGCTCTGCACCTGCGATTTCTGCTCTTCCCGATAGACGTAGCTGACCGCCAGCGCGGCTGCGATGAAGGAGGGCACCAGGATGGCCAGGACCAGGATCAGGAGACGGCTGCGGATACGCATGGGATGGCGATTATACAAGAGCTGAAATGTTGTCAGGAAAGCTAGCGTACCGTGCTCGGCCCGCCAAACGGCGCCGGCGCGGCCAGCTTGTATAATGTTGGCAACCCTACACCGCAAGCACATATGACCAATACCACCCACTTCGGCTACAAGACCGTCGCCGAGGACCAGAAGGTCCAGGAAGTCGCCAAGGTCTTCCATTCGGTCGCATCGAAATACGACGTCATGAACGACCTGATGTCGGCCGGCCTGCACCGCGCCTGGAAGATGTTCACGATCGCCCAGGCGGGCGTGCGTCCGGGCTTCAAGGTGCTCGACATCGCCGGCGGCACCGGCGACCTGGCCAAGGCCTTCGCCAGGCAGGCGGGCCGCACCGGCGAGGTCTGGCTCACCGACATCAACGAATCGATGCTGCGCGTAGGCCGGGATAGACTATTGAATAAGGGCCTGGTGACCCCAACTTTGCTGTGTGATGCAGAGAAGCTGCCCTTCCCGGACAATTATTTCGACCGGGTCAGCGTGGCCTTTGGCTTGCGCAACATGACGCACAAGGACCAGGCGCTGGCGGAAATGCGCCGCGTGCTCAAGCCGGGCGGCAAGCTTCTGGTGCTGGAATTCTCGAAAGTCATCGAGCCGCTGCAGAAGCCCTACGACTTGTATTCGTTCTCGGTGCTGCCGTGGCTGGGCCAGAAGATCGCGGGCGATGCCGAGAGCTATCGCTACCTGGCGGAATCGATCCGCATGCATCCGGACCAGGAAACCCTGAAGTCCATGATGCTCGACGCGGGACTGGAGCGGGTCCAGTACCACAACCTGACAGCGGGTGTGGCTGCATTGCACACCGGTATCAAACTGTAGGATGACAGAGGAAGCAAAGATGAAAAAATTCGTGGCAACCATGGTTC
>NZ_DKJX01000034.1:7289-7899 GCF_002454935.1 Massilia sp. UBA6681 | reverse complement strand
GCCCTGGCCTGGGCCGGACGCCCGGCCTGCGCCTCGATCTCCTCGCACAGGGAAGCGAACGCGCCGGCGCCGACCGCGCGCGCCGAGGACTTGACGCGGTGCGCCACCGCGCCCACCCTTGCCATGTCGCCGCGCTCCAGCGCCGCATCGATCTCGGCCAGCGCATCGCGCGCGCTCGACACGAACAGGAAGGCGTATTTACCCATCCGTTCGCGCTCGCCGCCGAAGCTGGCCGCCAGCGCCTCGAAATCGACCGCCCCTGCGCCGGCAACCGGTGGCGGGAGCACGTCGGGCGCCGGCGCCGCACTGCGGCCGAGGCAGCGCGCGATGGTCGCCGCCAGCAGCTCCGGCACCACCGGCTTGCTGAGGAATTCGTCCATGCCCGCCTGCAGGCAGCGCGCCCGGTCTTCGACCCCGGCATTGGCGGTCATGGCGATCACCAGGGTGCCGGCAAGCTGCGGGTCCTGGCGGATGCGGCGCGTCGCTTCCAGCCCGTCCATGACGGGCATCTGCACGTCCATCAGGACGCAGTCGAAACGCCGGCACCGCATCGCCTCCAGCGCCTCGATGCCGTTGCCGGCCACGCTCACCTCGGCGCCGGCCTGCTGCA
>NZ_DKJX01000034.1:0-7218 GCF_002454935.1 Massilia sp. UBA6681 | reverse complement strand
CCTCGGCGCCGGCCTGCTGCAGCAGCTCGCGACCGACCTGCTGGTTGAAGGCGTTGTCCTCGACCAGCAGCACCGCGCAGCCGTCCAGGCGGGTGGCGTGCGCCGCCGGCGCCGCCCCCAGCCCGGCACCGCCGGCTGCGCCCTCTTCCAGCGCCGGGTTCAATTCCAGCCGCGCCGTGAACCAGAAGGTGCTGCCCTGCCCCGGCGTGCTGTCGACCCCGACCTCGCCATGCATCAGCTCCGCCAGCTGCTTGCTGATCACCAGGCCCAGGCCGGTGCCGCCATGGCGCCGCGTGGCCGAGGGGTCGGCCTGGTGGAAGGGCGTGAACAGGCCGGCCAGCTTGTCGGGCGCGATGCCGATGCCCTTGTCCTGCACGTCGAAGCGCACCAGGAGCTCGGGGCCGAAGGCGTGTTCGAGCCGGGCGCGCAGCAGGATGCGGCCGTGCTCGGAGAACTTGACGGCGTTGCCGGCGAAGTTCAGCAGCACCTGCTCCAGCCGCAGCGGATCGCCGCGCAGGGGACGCATCAGCTCGGGAGCGATCTCGACGTCGAAGCCGAGTCCCTTGCTGGCGGCCGCCTGACCCAGCTGCTGCTCGACGTTGCGCATCACCCTGTCGAGCATGAAGCCGCGGGTGGCGAGTTCCAGCTTGCCCGCCTCGATCTTGGAAAAATCGAGGATGTCGTTGATGATGCCCAGCAGGTGCTGGCCCGAGTGGTAGATCTTGTCCAGGTAGCCGCGCAGCTGCGGGTCGGGGTGCGCCTGCAGCGCCAGGTGGGTCATGCCGATGATGCTGTTCATCGGGGTGCGGATCTCGTGGCTCATGTTCGACAGGAAGTCGCTCTTGGCCTGGTTGGCCGCATCGGCGCGCGCCTTGAGTTCGTGCAGCGTGGTGACGTCGGTCGAGATGCACAGCACCGCCGGCATCTCGCCTTCCGGGTACAGGGGCACGCGCACGCTCCACATCTGGCGCACGCTGCCGTCCGGCAGCGGAAGTTCGGCCTGGCAAGCGTGGCGTTCGCCGCTGTCGAGCACAGCGCGGTCGCGTTCCCATCCCTCGTCGGCGCTGTGCGCCGGCACCAGCTCGAAATCGCGCCGGCCGACGATGTCCGCCGCCTTGCGCCCGATCAGCGCGGCGCTCTTCGCATTCACGTACAGGAGGCGGCGCGCGCTGTCCTTCAGGTACACATAGGCGTCCAGGTTGTCGAGCACCGAATCGAGCAGCAGCCGCTGGTCGAGCGCGGCGCGGCGCGAACGGTACAGGTTGAAGAACAGCGCGAAGCCCAGCAGGCTCACCCCGAAGCCGGAGCCGAAGGCCAGCAGCGGCAGGCTGCGGTCGGCACCGGCCGCCATGGCGGCGCGGTCGGCCGAGAAATGGGCTTTCCAGCGGGTGCCGGCGTAATCGATCGGCAGCAGGATCGTGAAGCGCCCACCCGCCTTCGACTGGCCGCGCACGTCCGGCCCCAGCAGCAGACGGTCGCGCGCATCCAGCGCCGGCGCCGCCCCGGACATCGTGTTGCGGGCGGTGGGCCGGGCGGGCCCGGTTTCGCTGTACAGGCTGAGCGCCACCGGCTGGCTTCCTTGCGGGCCGAGCGCGCGGCGCACCAGCTCGTCGACCGAGAACGCGATGCCGATGCTGCCCATGTAGCGCGTGCGCCGCTCCTCCACCGTGGCCGGCAGCCCGCCGCCAAGATAGAGCTGCTCGCGCATGCCGAGCGCCGTGTGTGGAACCGGGTGCTGCAGGCGCACCGGGTTGCCGGACGCACCCAGGCTACCCTCGTCGCGCGTCCGCGCCACGACCGCGGCGATGTGGGGCTGGGCCGCGATGTCGACGCCGACCCGGTCGTTCGGCTGCTTGGCCGGCTCGACCCAGGTGATCACGGCGTACCACGGGCGGCGTCCGGCCGGCTTGATGTCGAAATCCGGGTAGCCGTTCGGTTCCACGCTGCGGTCCTGCCGTACGCTCGCGATGAAAGCCTCGCGCCGGGCATCGGGCACGTAGGCGATGAAGGACACCGCCTCGATCGCCGGGAACTGTGCCGGCAGGTCGAGCGCCTTCACGTAGCGGTGCAGGCGCAGACGCGTCAGCGGGCCTTCGCCGGCCGTATGCAGCGCGGCCAGGCCGCGCACCACCTGGGTATACGAGACGATTGCGTTCGACACCCGTTCCTGGGCCAGGCGCGCCACGGTCTCGAAACGGCGCCGCGCGTCGTCCTCGCCCGCCCCGGCCGCGACCCGGTAGCACAGCGCGCCGACCGCGAGCGATAGCGCGAGCCCGGCCACCCAGGGGGCGGCGCTCGCGCCCTGCTGGGCCACACCGGCCGTATTCGCTGCGGAACTAGCGGTCATTGAAGAATCCATGGCTCTGGAGTGCGGGATCTGCCTGCTCGATGTTGCTAGTATAGGCAAATGCCGGCCCGGCTTGCTCAACAATATTCACTTCACCTCCAATGAATTCAGCCACGACGCCATCCGCCCACGACGATCCCTACCTCTGGCTCGAAGAGGTCGACGGCGCCCGGGCACGCGCCTGGGTCGAAGCACGCAACCGGATCACCGAGGCGGAGCTGGAAGCACAGCCTTCCTGCACCGCCCTGCGCGCGCGCCTGCGGGCCATCCTCGACTCCACCGAGAAGATCCCGTACGCCGTCTGCCACGCCGGCCTGCTGTACAACTTCTGGCGCGACGCCGTTCACGCGCGCGGCATCTGGCGCCGCACCACGCTGGGCGAATACCGCAAGGGGGCGCCGGCCTGGGAGACGATCATCGACCTCGACCTGCTTGCACGCGAGGAGGGCGAGAACTGGGTCTGGGGCGGCGTCACCTGGCTCGAGCCCGATGGCGCGCTCTGCCTGGTCTCGCTCTCGCGCGGCGGCGGCGACGCCCACGTGGTGCGCGAGTTCGACGTAAGAGAGCGCCGCTTCGTGCCCGATGGGTTCAATCTGCCGGAAGCCAAGAGCGACGTCGCCTGGATCGACCGCGACACCCTGTTCGTCGGCACCGACTTCGGCCTCGGTTCGCTCACCGAATCGGGCTATCCGCGCATCGTCAAGGAGTGGCGGCGCGGCACGCCGCTCGAGGCGGCCGCGACGGTGTTCGAGGCCAGGCCGGACGACCTGTCCGCCTCGGCATGGACCGATGCGACGCCCGGCTTCGAGCGCGCGTTCGTGCAGCGCCAGATCGGCTTCTACAGCAGCGAACTGTTCCTGCGGCGCGACGGCCGGCTCATCAAGCTACCCAAGCCGGAGGATGCGAATGCCTTCGCGGTGCGCGACCAGCTCGTGATCGAACTGCGATCGAACTGGGAAGCGGGCGGCACGACCTATCCGCAGGGCGCACTGCTGGCCGCCGACTTCGATGCGGCGCTGGGCGGCCAGGCGGCCTTCGAACCCCTGTTCCTGCCCTCGCCCCTCACCTCGCTCGACGGCCTCACGGTCACCCGCGACGCCTTGCTGCTCACGGTGCTCGACAAGGTCAAGAACCGCATCGTCGAGCTGCGCCGCGAGGACGGCCGCTGGCAGGCGCGCGACGTCGACCTGCCGAACATGGGCGCGCTCGACACCTGGGCGTTCGACCGGGTCGCCTCGAACCGCTACTTCCTGACCATGACCGGCTTCACCGAACCATCCACCCTGTATCTGATGGAAGCGGGCACGGACGCGCGCGAGCCGCTGAAAAGCATGCCCGCCTTCTTCCAGGCCCAGGGCCTGCAGGTGCACCAGTTCGAGGCGCAATCGCGCGACGGCACCCGGGTGCCCTACTTCGCCGTGATGCACCGCGACACCCCGCTCGACGGCGACAACCCGACGGTCCTGTACGGCTACGGCGGCTTCGAGGTGTCCCTCAAACCGTCCTACGGCGCGATCAGCGGCTCGGCCTGGCTGGAAGACGGCGGCGTCTACGTGGTCGCCAACATCCGCGGCGGCGGCGAGTTCGGCCCAGGCTGGCACCAGGCGGCGCTGAAGCAGGACCGCCAGCGCGCCTTCGACGACTTCATCGGCGTGGCCGAAGACCTCATCGCGCGCAAGATCACCAGTCCGCGCCGGCTCGGCATCATGGGCGGCAGCAATGGCGGCCTGCTGGTCGGCGCGGTGCTCACCCAGCGTCCCGAGCTGTTCAATGCCGTGGTCTGCCAGGTGCCGCTGCTCGACATGCGGCGCTACCACCTGCTGCTGGCCGGCGCTTCCTGGATGGGCGAATACGGCGACCCTGACGACCCGGCCGAGTGGGCCTGGATCGCCCGCTACTCGCCCTACCACCGGGTGCGGTACGGCCAGCGCTACCCGCGCGTGCTGTTCACCACCTCGACCCGCGACGACCGCGTGCATCCGGGCCATGCGCGCAAGATGACGGCGCGCATGCTGGAACAGGGCCACGAGCTGCTGTACTGGGAAAACCTCGAGGGCGGCCACGCCGGCGCGGCCGACAATGCGCAGACCGCGCGCATGTGGGCCCTCACGTGGACTTTCCTGCGGCGCCAGCTCGGCAAGGATCACGCTGCCTGAGGAGCCATGCGCCGCGCATACAGCGCTTCCCAGGTGGCGCGCACGTCCACATAGAAGGCCACCGCATTCTCGATCCCGATGCGCTGCGGCTCGCCGAGGCGGCTGGTGACCACGCCGGCGCGCCGGGTGAGGCGCTCCATCGCGGTGGTGGTCACCGTCACGTAATGGGTCAGGCCGTTCTCGATGCCGTAACGGATCACGGCCTCGAAGCATTGCATCGTCATGTCCGAAAAGCCGTAACGGTTCTCCTTGTCGGTCTCGAGTGCGAAGCGCGACAGCTCCCAGATGCGTGCGTCGCTCGGCGCCGCGCGGCCTTCGAGCAGCTGCGGGAAGGAATCCTTGAGCATGTAGGGACCTTCGGTCGGCAGCAGGCGCCAGCAGCCGAGCAGCGCGCCGGCGGGTTCGCGCATCACCATATAGGCCGGATCCAGGGCGTCGTAGCCATCGATCTCCATGCCGGACATGACGGGCACTTCCCAGCCCAGACGCCCGCTGAACACCTTGGCGCGCAGGGTATGCATTTCCCACAGGTCTTTGGATTTGAACTCACGGCGTGCTGCGATTTTGATTTGCATCGTCATTTCTGGCCCCTAGTTGTGGTTGATCAAGCTATGCACTTCGCATACAAGATTCATGCATGACGGGCAGAACCGGAACTATCAGCTCTGCTAGGTGGCTATGCGCGCCGCCGGTGGAATACTTGCAGTTTGCATAGCCACCGATGGAAAGGAGCAAAGATGGGAAACGAGATGATGTGCGACGCACTGGCAGCGGAACTGGAAGCGCAACAAGCGGCACAGGCGGGCGGCGCGCAGCGGTCCGCGCCACATGAACTGCGGCGCCTGCGCATTGCCAAACGCGAAAGCCAGGAAAAATTCTGGAGCCGTTTCGGCGTCACCCAATCGAGCGGAAGCCGCTTCGAGACCGGCCTTGCGGTCCCTCCCCCGGTCGCCATCCTGCTGCGCCTCTACGTCAATGGACGGGTCAGCGATGGTGATCTTCAGGCGTGATCAGGCCCAGGGCAATCGCCTTGACCACCGCCTGCTGGCGGGTGTTCACGCCGAACTTCTGGCGCACGTTGGCCAGGTGAAAATTGACGGTCGCCTCGGAACAGTTGGTGATCCGGGCGACCTCCCAGGAGGACTTGCCGACCATGACCCATTGCAGCACCTCGAGCTCGCGCCGGGTCAGGCGCGGCAGCTCCGGCTCCGCCTTGGCCTCGCGGAAACGCGCCGATGAGGCGAAGGCATAGTCGCGGATCAGGGAAAGAGCCGGCAGCGCCTCGAACAGCGAGCGCTCGAAAGGCGCGTCGGGCCGCAGGTCGGACGCGAAGCTGATCATGCCCAGCTCGCCCTGCGGGCCGTGGATCGGCAGCGTGACGCCACTGCGGATGCCGTGCGCGCTGGCTTCCTCGTACAGGGCGCCGGGCACGCCACTGCCGAAGGTGGACGGCGCCCAGACCAGCGGCAGGGTATTCGACACACAATGGACCACGGTCGGGTCGACATAATGGAAGCCGTTGGCTTCGTAACGCTCGCGCCACTCCGACGAATAGTTACTGCGCGTAAAGGCATGTTCGAAACGTACATGTCGTGATTGCACAACGCCAACCAGCATCTGGTCGAACCCCTGGCTGCGCGCGAGTTCGAACAGACGCTGCGCCCAGGTGCGGTCGTCTCCGGCTTCCAGCAGCCCCAGCAATAGTGCGGTGTCGATCATTGGACAAATCCGGGTCAATACGGCGTTCATCCTAAATGACTTTAGCGTCCAAAATATTCACCAATTGCCACAGCTTCAACCAATGTTAGCTTGGAGATACGCATAGTTGTCGTTCAAATACAACAACACTTTTCCAATCGTGCGCTGTATTGATAGAGATTACGTTACCCTCCGCCGAATGCCCACTCCAGGTTTTCTAAATAACAATATTTCCTGGCGCTAGCACTTCACACCTATTGCGATGCTTGACTTGAGTTTATACAAGAGTATCTTCTCAGCAGTTAACAGTTCACAGTCGCCGGTCCCGCCGGCGCGGCACTCTTTCACCACCCACGCGAAACAAGGATTTAGTCGATGAACAACATGACCGACATGGGCGAACAGTTGGACGTCAAGCTATTGCTGACCACCCTGATGGCGCTGAAAAAAGGCGACTTCTCGGTTCGCATGCCCTCGGACTGGACCGGCGTATCCGGCAAGATCGCCGACACGCTCAACGACATCATCGAAACAAAGCAGAAGATGGTGGAGACGGTCACCGACGTGTCGCGCGTGGTGGGCCGCGAAGGTCACCTGACCCAGCGTGCGGACCTGCCGGGCGTGGTGGGCGGCTGGGCCACCATCATCAGCTCGGTCAACACCCTGATCGACGACCTGGTGCGCCCGACCACCGAGATGGCGCGCGTCATCGGCGCGGTGGCAAAAGGCGACCTGTCGCAGACCATGGCGCTGGAAGTGGACGGGCACCCGCTCAAGGGCCAGTACCTGCGCGCGGCGATGACCGCGAACACGATGGTGGAACAGCTGTCCTCGTTCTCGTCCGAGGTGACGCGCGTGGCGCGCGAGGTGGGTACCGAAGGCAAGCTGGGCGGCCAGGCGCAGGTGAAGGGCGTGGCGGGCACCTGGAAGGACTTGACCGACTCGGTGAACTCGATGGCGGGTAACCTGACTTCGCAGGTGCGTAACATCGCCGAGGTGACCACCGCGGTGGCGAAC